>JAGMZX010000129.1:0-3931 GCA_018005585.1 Candidatus Hydrogenedentota bacterium
TCTCACCCGTACTTCTTGTTCAACGCGTCGACCGCCTTCTTGCAGCGCTCGGTGACGGCCCAGGCGTCTGGCCAGAAGCAGAGGTCGACCGTCCACCAGTCGTGCTTGACACCCGAATGGACCAGTTCCGGCATGAGCTCATCGAAATTGATGATGCCCTCGCCAAAGGGGGCGTGCGTGCTCGTATCCTCGTCGTGCAGCGTGCCGTCCGAGTCGATCAGGTGCAGATGATTGATCTTGCCCCGCAATTTCCGCGCCAGTTCGAGCGCGCCGCCGGGCAACGTTTCCTTCTTGCCGGGTTGCCGTGCGCCGACCACGGCGACCATGTGCGCATGGCACGTATCGAACATGATGCCGAAGTTGTCGTTGTTTACCTCATCGGCGATCCGCAAAATGTCAGAGGGCTTATTGAACGCAAAGCCGGGCTCGAATTCCCATGTCAAGTAAACACCTTTGTCGGCAGCCTCTTCCGCGCAGCGCTTCCAGGTATCCACGACCCGCTTGCGGGCTGTCGCTTCGTCCACCTGCTCGAAGATCGTCGGGGGCTGCACGGCATCGACGCGAATGCCCGGAATGCCGAGGTCGACGCAGAATTCGAGGTTCTTGCGGAACTCGTTCAGGTACGGCGTCGTGTCCTCCGTGTCAATGAGGTGCTGGCCCCACAGATTCGCCGCCATCCCGGAGAACGCAAGGCCCGCGTCGGCCACGCCCTGTTTGCACGCGGCCCGCTGCTCCTTGTCCGGCATAATATCCGGATTCGGATGAATGCCGAACCCGCCCAGTTCGACGCCGTCAAATTTCAGCGCCTGCAACTGCCGCAGGATTTCCTCCCACGGCACCGGGTTGTCCGCATACGGTCCAATCGAAAACGCCCACGTACCAATCGAGATTCTTTTCATGGCTCGTACTCACTTTCCTGGGTTCCCCGTTGCCAACCCGGCCCCTTGGCCGGAATCCCTATAGTAGCAGATGGAAGCGCGAACTAAAATCGACCTCTGACCGCGATGCCCGACGACAAATCCGGTGAGGATATGTGAACAAGGACAATTGAACGTCTTGTGTCTTTCGCTTGAATGCTATACGCTGGTTTCTCAAGGGTTCGGCCAGCGTCACGGAGTGAACGAAGCCAATGGAATCCAATTCCGGCGAATTCGAGCGAAGATTGCGGGCACTCGCCCTCCCGGCGTTAATGGCGCGAGGGGAGGAGGACGTGCGGATGGGAAGAATCACTCCCATGGACGAGGCGTTCGCGCACAGGCGAGAGAAATGGAACAAGCCTGGCCGCGAGCGCGATGAGCGAGCGTTAACGTGAGACACGGTGGAGGAAATCGCTAATGAATCGGCGTAATTTTCTGAACTCGGTGGCTGCGCTTGCGGGCGCGGCGGGGGTCTCGACAACCGTCTCGGCCCAGGCTGAGACGAAGGGGCCCCTCAAAGTCCGTTTCGGCCTGAATCTCCTTGTCTACACGGCGTCTTTCACAAAGGATCAGGTCGATCTCATTAAGAAGGCCGCCGAGTTTGGTTACGACGGGGTCGAAATCCTCTTCGGCGACCTGGAGGTGCTCGACGCGGCCGCGACGCGACGCGCGCGCGAGGCGGCGGGCGTCGGGGTGACGGCCTGCGCCGTCATGACGCCCGAGGCGAATGTGACGAGCGGCGAAGCGTCCGAACGCGCGGCGGGCGTTGCCCGGCTCAAGCGTATCGTCGATATCACCGCCGAAATGGGCGGCGATGCCATCGGCGGGCCGATTTACGCGCCGGTGCGCTATCTGCCAGGCCGCGCGCGCACGGACGACGAGTGGAAATGGGCCGCCGAATGCCTGCGCGCCGCCGCCGAGTACGCGGCCACGGCGAATATCGTCCTGGCGATGGAGCCGTTGAACCGCTTCGAGACCTATGTCGTGAATACCGCCGCGGATGCGGTCAAGTTGTGCCAGGCCGCGAACCATCCGAACCTGAAGGTGCAGGTCGACACATTTCACTCGAATATCGAAGAAAAGGACACCGCCGCCGCCATTCGCGCGACCGGACCTTACCTCGGCCACTTTCACGCCTCCGAGAGCGATCGGGGTGTGCCCGGCACCGGCCAGGTGCGTTGGAAAGCGTGTTTCGCGGCGTTGCGCGAGCTGGACTACCGGGGATGGGTAACCATCGAGAGCTTCGCGACGGGCATCGTCGACCTGTGCGCCGCCGCGTGCATCTGGCGGCCCATCTATGAATCTGCGGACCACTTGGCCATCGAGGGGCTCGCATTCTTGAAGGAAATGGCGCGGCTGGCATAGGATGCGACGGGGAAGCGGTTGCGTGGCGGACGCGCACCGGAAATCCAAGATAAGACGTTTGATCAAAGAAGGGAACTCTATGAACACGAGACCAAAACCCGGGCGCATGGGACGCCGGCAATTCATCAAGACGGCTGCGGCAACTGCGAGCGGCCTTGTCATCGCACCCAATATCATCGCGGGCGCCCAAGGCCGGGTTCCCGCGAGCGCGCGCATCGGCGTCGGCCTGATCGGCGCGGGCGGCCGGGGCCGCGACGTCATGAGCGCGTTCATGGCGCAGCCGGACGTGCAGTTCCTGGCCGTCTGCGACGTGTTTCGCGACCGCCGCGAGCGGGCGCGCGACCAGGTGAACCAGGGCTACGGCAATCAGGACTGCGCCGTGTACCTTGACATGCTGGAACTGCTGGACCGGCCGGACATCGACGCCGTGCTCATTGCCACGGGCGACAACTGGCACTCCGGCGCCTCGATCATGGCGGCCCGCGCGGGCAAGAACATCTACTGTGAGAAGCCGATGAGCGTGACCATTACGGAGTCGCGCGCCGTGTCCGACACGATGCGCCGTCTTGGCCGTGTCTATCAGTGCGGCACGCAGCGGCGCAGCATCGCCAACTTCATCTTCGCGATAAACCTCGCGCGCAGCGGCAAACTCGGCCGGCTCACGGAACTGCACGCCGAAGAAGCGGGCGGTTTCAAGGTCTTCGACGAGACCATTCTCCCCGCGGAGCCGGAACCGCCGCGCGAGGAATTCGATTGGGACCGCTGGCTCGGTCCGGCGCAGTGGCGGCCCTACAATGCGAAATATCCGACGCGCGGCTTCTGGAGCGGTCATGTCGACTTCAGCGGCGCGTCCATCGCTGAGTGGGGGAGCCACACCGTCGACCTGTGTCAATGGGCGAACGATGCCGACGCGACAGGCCCGGTGGAGTTCTGGCAGGAAGGCGAACGGTTTATCGGGCGCTACGCCAACGGCGTGAAACTGGTCATCCGCACCGGGCTGCGCTTCGGGTCGTGTCCCGTCCGTTTCGAGGGCGAGGAAGGTTGGGTCGAAACCGGCGATTCCGGGCAGGTCGAGGTCTACCCCAAGTCGCTGATGAATGAGCCGTGGTTCCCGGGCGGCTACCCGCCGGACAACCACGTGCGCGCGTTTCTCGACTGTATGAAGACGCGGCGGGAGCCGGTCTCGAACGCGGAGGTGGCGCACCGGTCGATCTCGGCGTGCCACGTCGCCAACATCTGCAAGCGGTTGGGCCGGCCCGTGAAATGGGACCCCGCGGCGGAAGCCTGCGTCGACGATGACGAGGCCAACCGGCTGCGGTCGCGCGCCTACCGCGAACCGTGGTATCTGTAAACCGCATTGCGCTTTGTTGCGCGGCCCCGGAGAGGACAGCGCATTGCACGGAAGAGGGAAATACCCATGATGTTAAGAAAATCGCGTAGTTGGCTCATTGCCGTGGCCTATCTCGCCGCCTTGGCGGGTTTCACATACAACGCCCCGGCTTCGGCGGAAGACACACCGGACGAGGCGGCGCTCATTCAGGTGCTGCAGAGCGATGCAGGCTGGCCGGAAAAACAGGAGGCCTGCCGCATGCTGCGCCGCACCGGTACGGAAGCCTGCATTCCGGCGCTGGCCGCCCTGTTGTCCGACG
>JAGMZX010000129.1:4031-17499 GCA_018005585.1 Candidatus Hydrogenedentota bacterium
GAGGCGGCGCTCATTCAGGTGCTGCAGAGCGATGCAGGCTGGCCGGAAAAACAGGAGGCCTGCCGCATGCTGCGCCGCACCGGTACGGAAGCCTGCATTCCGGCGCTGGCCGCCCTGTTGTCCGACGGGCGCCTTTCGCACATGGCGCGTTATGCGCTCGAACCGATGCCGTATGCCGCGGCCACCCAGGCGCTGCGCGAGGCGTTGCCGCAGTTGCAGGGCATGCCGAAAGCGGGCGTGGCCGCGTCACTCGGCGTCATGCGAGATGCCGCAGCCGTTCCGTTGATTGTCCCGCTCTTAAGCGATCCTGATCTGAACGTGGCCAAGGCCGCAGCCGGCGCGTTGGGCAGGATTGGCGCACAGGAAGCCGTTCAGGCGCTGTCAGAGGCGGCAAAGACAGCACCCGCGCCATTGCAGGCCGCCGTTCTGGAGGGGTTGCTCGCCGCGGGAGAGCGGATGGTCGCTGCTGGAGAACAGCACGAAGCAGCCTCGTTGTACCAGGAACTGGCTGCCGGCGAATACCCGGCGCAAGTCCGTATGGGCGCATGGCGCGGCCGGGCCTACGCGCAGCCGGACCAGACCTCTGCGTGGGTGTTCGCGGCATTGCTCGGAGAAGAGGATATCTTCCGCGGCTTGGCGGCGCAGGTGGTGGCCGAGACAACCGGCGAGGAAGTGACACGATTTTATGCTGAGGGACTGAGCAGGCTCCCCGCCGCCGGCCAAGTCGCGCTGCTGCGCGGCCTGGCCGACCGCGGCGACGCCGTGGCGCGTCCGGCCGTGGTCAAGGCCATGGAGAGCGCGGACCCTGAGGTCCGGCTCGCGGCGGTCGCGGCGCTTGGCGCGCTTGGCAATGCCGATAATGTGCCGCTGCTGGTAGACCTGCTGGCTTCCAGTGACGCCGCTCTGTCCGAAGCCGCGCGGGTCAGCCTCACCGTGCTCCGGGGCGACGCGGCCGACAACGCCATTGCCGCCGTCCTGCCTGAAACCGCGCCAGAAGTGCGCGCGCGGCTTCTCGCGCTGCTGGCTGCGCGCCGGGCCGCGCAGACCGTGCCCCTCGCCGTGGCCGGCCTCGAAGACGCGGACCTTGCCGTGCGCGTCGCGGCGCTCGAGGTCATTGCGGACAACGGAAACGCGGACCAGGCCCCGGCGGTCGTCGCCGTCGTCTTGAACGCATCGGAATCCGATGAGCAATCGGCGGCGTTGAAGACCTTGAACCGTCTCGCTTCGCGCTACGGCGACGGCGTCCTGCCCGTGGTGCTCGGCGCCATGAACGGCGCATCCGCCGAAACGCGGGCAACGCTGCTCGGCACGGTCGCGCTGGTGCGCGGCCCGAAGGCCCTTGAGACTGTTCTTGCGGCGCTGGACGATACTGACGCACAAGTCGTCAGCAAGGCGCTCAACCTGCTGTCCAACTGGCCGACCCTCGACGCCGCGCCTCACCTGCTCGAACTCGCGAAGAGCGAAGACGCCAGCCGGTACGTGCTGGGCTTGCGCGGGTTCGTGCGTCTCGCGCAGACCGAGCAGGCCCTCGACAAGAAGATGGCCATGCTTGCCGAGGCCATGCAACTCGCGAAGCGCCCGGACGAGCGGAAACTGCTATTGGGCGCATGGGGCTCCGTACCGGCCGCGCAATCGCTCGACGTGCTGCTCCCGTTCCTTGACGACGCGGCGGTGCGCGCCGAGGCGGCCGCGGCGATCACCGCCGTGGCGGGCGAACTGGCAAAACAGGACGAGGCGGCCAGGCGGCAGGCGGCGCAGGCGTTGAAAGCCGTGCTCGAGAAGTGCCCGGAGACGCAAATCCGCGACGGCGCGCAGGCCATTCTGAACACGCTCGGCTGAATCCCGCGCGCTCGGGACCGCCCGACGGAGAACGATATGCCCATTATCTCGGAAACTCTTGGCATGCCGCCGGACGGGCGCGCCGCGCTCCTGTTCACGCTGACCAACGCGCGCGGCATGCGCGCGCGCATCACGAACATCGGCGGCGCCATCGTGTCGATTGAGACGCCGGACCGGCACGGCGCGCTCGCCGACCTCGTGCTCGGTTTCGACGCACTCGACAAGTATATGACCAACAAACCGCATTTCGGCTGCATCGTCGGGCGGTTCGCGAACCGGATTGCGAAAGGGCGCTTTACGCTGGACGGTGTCATGTATCAACTCGCCGTAAACAACGGGCCGAACCACCTTCACGGCGGTCTTCAGGGCTTCAGCAAGAAATTCTGGGAAGCCGAAATGGTCGAGGAAGCGGGAGCTTCCGGTGTCAGGCTGCGCTATGTCAGCCCAAACGGCGAGGAGTCTTATCCCGGCACGCTTGCCTGTACGGTCACCTATCGTCTGACGGACGCCAACGAGCTGTGCATCGGCTACGAAGCCGAAACGGACGCGCCCACGAATGTGAATCTTACGAACCACAGCTACTTCAATCTCGCCGGTCACGACGCGGGCGAAATCCGTGGCCATGAACTGACCGTCAATGCCGATTGTTTCACGCCCGTGGACGCGACGCTCATCCCGACCGGCGAATTGCGGCCCGTGGCGGGCACGCCCCTGGATTTCCGCGAACCGGCGCTCATCGGGGCCCGTATCGATGCGGACGACGGCCAATTGCGCCTGGGCCACGGCTACGACCACAACTACGTAATCAACGGCGAATCGGGGCAACTGCGTTTTGCCGCGCGGGCCGTCGAATACGCGAGCGGACGCGTGATGGAGGTGCACACGACCCAGCCCGGCATGCAGCTCTACACCGGCAACATGCTCGACGGCACACACATCGGGAAGGGCGGCAGGCCGTGCCTGCGCCGCACCGGATTCTGCCTCGAAACACAGCATTTCCCCGATTCGCCCAACCAACCCGGATTCCCTTCCGTCGTGCTCCGTCCGGGCGAACGATATGCCCACACGACGGTCTTCAAGTTCGGCGCCCTTGCATAGACATTATGAACCGCTTTGCTTTCAGACCGCTGCCTGAGCAGCCGCTGGTATCGGTCCTGCTTACCAGCTACAACTACGCCCGCTACGTGCGCGACGCCATCCGCAGCGTGTTCGAGCAGACCTACCCCGCCATCGAATGCATCATTGTAGACGATGGATCAACGGATGGTTCGCCCGGCGTGATCCGCGACGCGATCGCAAGCGCGTCCGCGCGGGCGGAATTGATACTCCAACAGAACCGCGGCCAGGCCGCCGCGTTGAACGCAGCCTTCGCGCGCGCGCGCGGGGATTTGGTCGCCTTGCTCGACAGCGACGACTTGTGGCGGCCCGAGAAGATCGCGCGTATGACCGCGTTTATCCGCGAGCACCCGGATGGCGGCGTGTTCCAGCATCAACTCGACGACGGGTGCGGCGCGTATAAGCAGGAAGCACTGCTCAATGCCGATATTTACGAGGAATGGCGCGCACTGGGGCGCGTCAACACGGCCGCGCGCCGCGATATTGTGTCCGTGTTCCTGCCAAGCAGCGGCCTGATGTTCCGAAAGGAAGCGCTCGATCGCGTCTTCCCAATCCCCGAAAGCCTCATTTCCTGTCCCGACGCCTACCTGACGCGCACCGCCTGTGTGTACGGGCCGTTGTACTCGTGTCCCGACGTGCTCGGCACGTGGCGCAGACACGGCGGCAACGCGGGCGGCAGCGGACGCTTCGCCTTCCGCAACTTCTGGGTTCCCGTCGTCATGCCCGCCATCAACCGTTTCTACGAAACCCACGACGTGCCCGTGCGTTTCGTATACAGCCCCTTCGGAGTCCTGCGCGAACCGCCCCGGCGCATCGTCTCCCTGCTTCTGCGCCGCCTGCGCGCAAGGAATCGGCGCGGCTGAAACAGGCACCGTGCCATCTCACCCCGCACGCCGCACCGGCAGGGCCGAGCAGGGCCCCGAGAGCGCGTCCTTCGCGGAAATTCGCGTCAAACGACGCGTATTTCTCCCTGTTCCGGCTTTCCGCACTTGCCATATCGGGAAAGGTGCATTATAATGTGTTACGTGGTGTGGGGGTGTATCGAATGAAGGCGGATAGAAGCCTCGCGGTGCGGGCCTTGGGCCCGAGGGTGGTCGTATTGGCCCTCGCGCTTTTGTGGTGCGGCGCGCTGTTGCTCGGTTTCGGGCATGCCTTGGCGCACCATGACGCCTACTGCTTCGTATGCGTGACCGCTTTCGCGCTGGGCAAGGGGATTGAAACGCCGCACACGGTGGCCTGGCTTGCCCCGCCGCCCGCTGCAGCGGACCTACCGCCCACACTCGTCTTCACCGCGCCTTCCTGGCTGCCGCGCTCCGTGGAAGCGCCGCGCGGTCCTCCTGCCTCGTGCTGAATCATCACAAGCGTCTCGACTGAAGCACGACCTTTTCTTCGACACAGCGTCCTGATCTCTTGGCGCTTTGCGGTGCATTGTTTTCGGGCGCTTCGGGAGTTTGCCTGTCATGAAACGCAGCGGTTTTACCTTAATTGAACTGTTGGTTGTCATCGCCATCATTGGCATACTTGCGGCAATCCTGCTTCCCGCTTTGGCACGGGCGCGCGAATCGGCGCGGCGCGCGAGTTGCCAGAACAACCTGAAAGAACTGGGACTCGTCTTCAAGATGTACGCGAATGAGGACCCGGGCGAGCGGTTTCCCCCGATGAAGGCGACGAACTGCGACGGCACGCCCACGGCGGGCATGGCCACCATGGCCGACATGGAAGTCGTCTACCCCGAGTATCTGAACGACTTCAAAGTGCTCATCTGCCCCAGTTCGCCGTTCGCCGCGACCGCCGTCGCGATGTGGGACGAGGGGGACAATCCCTCGACCAATTGGGAGCGTGCGTCCGAAGACGGGCACATGTTCCTGAACGGCGTACCGGTCTCCGGCAACGGCATCGTCGAGCCTTGCGAAGTGTACGAGCATCCGTATGCCTATATCGGGTGGGCGTTCAGCCCGAGTTGGTTCCAGACGGATGCCGATTTCGCTTTCCTCGAAGCCGTGGTCGAAACCAGAGTGGAAGAGATCACGCTTGCGCCGACGGGCGAAGCCGCGAAACGCGCCGCCGATGAGGACTGGGAATTCGAAGAACACGTCCACGGCAAGGACCACATGCAGGCGGAAGGCGTCGCCTATCGCCTGCGCGAGGGCATTGAGCGGTTCCTGATTACCGACATCAATAATCCCGCGCAGGCCGCGCAAGCGCAATCCACGCTGCCCGTGGCCTGGGACGAACTATCCGGCGAGAGCGCGGACCATTTCAACCACGTCCCCGGCGGGTGCAACGTGCTGTATCTGGACGGGCACGTTGATTTCCTGCGGTTCGTGCCGCAGCCGGGTGCGGCCTACAATCAGGGCAACGACTTTCCCGTGAATGCCGGCGGGCTTATCCTGCACGAGGCGTCGCACGGACACCATCATTAACGGAAATACGGAACTTGCGGCGGCGCTGGCGGAGATTCCCCGGCGGAATCGCCCAACTTCGACTCGCTTTCCTGCCGCCTGCGCTCCGGCATTGGGCGGTAAGATGCCTGGAAGGATGAAAGACGCTTGACCGGTGTGTGACACGTGGCCAGATAGCTTGAAAGGTCAGACATCGTCTGCGCGCACCCGCCCCCCTTGCACAGCCCCGCCGGCGGAGTCAGTGCCTGCCCGCTCGCGCAGCGCGACCAAGAGCCTCCGCACCCGTCGAAACCGGCTGATACCCAAGGCCAGGGCCATCATCCCCGCAACGAGACACAAAACCCCGACAACCGAGAACCAGGCAGCCCTGGAAAAGTGAATGAAGGTGACCCCCGCCAACAACAGCGCCAGGGCGGTCCGTACATAGGCGAGGAGCGTTCTTTCGTTGGCAAGGACGGTTCGGTCCAGGGCCAGTTCGTCCCGCAGGATGCGTTGTTCCTCGTCAAATCGAGAATAGGGGCTTTCTTGTTCGTTCACGTACGGTCCTCGGATCCTCGAAAAACGCCCTTACCGCGGCAAGAACCGCATTTCATGCTCTTTCGCGGCTTCTATCTCGTTCCAGAGATATAACGCAGGACGGTACTCGCCCCGCACAAACATCTCGGCCTGGTCGTCGTAGTGCTTGCTGAGCAGGTGGCCGGAATTGCCCGTCGGGAGCACCGTCAACGAGTGCGCGGGGTCGGCGAAGTCGATGAGACGCCGCGTCGAGGGGCCCGCGAGCACGTCAAAGTTGTCGACGCCGCGATACAGCATATTGTTGACAACCTCCGCCGCACCCGGCGAAGGGAATGGGCCAATATTGAAGATGCGGTCGAACAGCGGCAGATAGCCGAAGGGGTGCTTGAATTCCATGGTGTGGAGCGCGCCCCACTTCCACTGGGCGGGGTCGGAACCGACCCGCTCGTCCAGCACCGCCTGCGCTTCCTTCAACGCGCGCACCAGGATGTCCGGCCGCGTTTCCCGGACTTCCGGCGTCGCGATGTCGTCCCAGAACGGCGAGTCCGGCTCTTGCATGAAATGCTTGAAGAAATTCCAGCTGTCGCCGACGCTCCCGTACGCGGCGAAGTTGGCCGGCCCCATTTCATCCTCCAGCGCGTTCTGGAGGGTGAGGTTGCACAGCAGTTGAAAGACCACGGCGCCCTGCGACCCGGCGCCGTGGCGGTAGTCCCAGCCTTCGAGGAATTCGAGCGCTTTGCGCTGGTGCTCGCTCAACACGTCCACGCGCTGCCGTAGCTCCTGAACGAATACGGGGACCACTTGCGGCGCGGCCCAGGAGGCGTCGTCCATCTGCACGGCCTTCAGGTCCTCGATGGTCCAGTCGCTGCGCGCGCTCACCAGTTCCACGATGCGGCCGGCCCGGTCCGACGGCTGCCAATAGCCTTGGAGCCGCGGGATCACCTTCGGCGGTTCGCCCACGGGCTGCACGGTCGACATGTTGTTCGCAGTCACGATATAGCCGCATTCCGGATTGACCAGGTGCGGGTTCTGCGCGGGCGGCAGGTAGTCCTCGACCGCGATTTCGTCCCGGCCGGACGCGCCATCCAGCAGCGACTTATGGTCCACGTGCGGCGGGCGTATCGCCAAGAGCCCCGCGGCCCACCAGGCAATGTTGCCCTCCTTGTCCGCGTAGGAGATGTTGATGCCGGGCGAGGTGATCTTCTGCACCGCTTCGCCGAAACTTTGCAGGTCCCGCGCGTGGCCCATCTCATAGACGGCCAGTATGTCCGTGTAGGGTACGCTCTGCCACACCCAGCGCAGGGCAACCGGCGGCCCCTCGTAGTGGTCCAGCGTCTGCAACAGGTCCGTGACAATCGGCCCGTGCGCGGTGATGCGCACGTCGCACGTCACATCGCGCCCGAACCGGACGCCGATGACCTCGCGCTCGACCTGAACATCGACCCACTCGCCCTTGTACTGCACCTTCAGCGGGTCCGACGGGTGGAACGTCTCGACGTACATGTCCACGTCGTCGTTCGCGAACATGGTCATGCCCCAGCCGCGGTCCTCGTTGTGCCCGAGCAGCGCCAGCGGCACAGGCGGCATGTGATAGCCGTAGTTCTCATAGTCACCGTACTTGAGGTGCGCTTCGTACCAGATGCTCGGGTTCGTGAACCCGATGTGCGGGTCGTTAGCCAGGATCGGTTTGCCCGATTTCGTGCGCGACGGCCCCAACACCCACGAATTGCTGCCCATTTGCGGACCGTAGGCGTCCGAAATGCGCTGCAGCCCGCCGATCCAGTCGCGCAGCGTGTCGACAGCCGCCGACACCTGCGCCGCGGCGGCAGCATTGCCGCCGCCGAGTTCCCGCTCCATCACCGCGCGCGCCTCGTCAATGTTCTCGATGATGGTCACCGGGTCGTACTTGTAGCCGGGAAACAGCGCGTCCACGTCCATGTCCGGATGGCGTTGCCGGAGCGCGGCGCCCAGCGGGTCCTGGCGGATGCCGTCGGCGAACGTAATCGGCAGGATGGCCGCGACCACGAGGCAGTCCACCTTCGTGAACGGCCGCGCGGGAATCTGGAGCATCGTATACTCGATCGGTAGCGGCCCGTCCTTGATGAAGTCGTTGACCCCCGCGACGAACGTATCGAGGGAATCGCGCAGCGCCTGCGGCAGGCTCTGGCTCTCATTGTTCACGTACTCTTCCGCCTTCGCGCGTAAGCGGAACGCCCGCATGATCCGGTCCACGAAGACCACAGGCGGCCCGAGCAATTCCGCCAGTTCGCCGCGCGCCAGGCGCCGCATGACTTCCATCTGGAACAGGCGGTCTTGCGCCATGCAATAGCCGAGCGCGTAGTAGGCGTCGGCTTCGTTCTGCGCAAGGATGTGCGGCACGCCCCAATGGTCGCGGACGACGCGCACCTCCGCCCTGAGCAGCGAACTGCGCACGGTCGCGTCGAGGTCCGGCAGCGTGCGCGGCGCGAGATAGTACAGGTAGCCCGCGGCGGCCAGCGCCGCCAGCACAACGGCAGGGATGCCCCACTTGAAGAGCTTCCAGATAAAACGGAAAAAGAACTTCGCGATTCGCATGGTCCGCCCGCCCTCCTGATGGCAACGCAGGACGATTATAATGAACGCGAGCGGGCGTCTCCAGTGTGGTGACCGCGAGGTCAATACCCCCGTCAAGGAGTCCCGCGGTCGACGGGCGCGCCGCGGGCCCCCGCGAATGGGAGCCGATTATTCTGTCCTTGGTCAGCAGGAGCGCCCCGTGCGCCTATCGAGCAGGGTAACCGTAGTGCGTCCGTTTTTCCTGAGTGGACGGCATATGGGGCCACGCCGCCGCAAGTACGCGTGATTGCGGTGATTTCGGGCGGCAAGGCGGGAGCAGCGGCGGCGAAACCGCATGCCCCTTTTCGCCTGTCTCTATCATGACCTCTTGTGACGGCATTTTGCCGTCCTTGCTTCCTGGGTCTGCACGCCGTGTATATTCTGACATGCGCCGGCCGCCGTGCAGGGCGCGAACAGGTTCGTCTTCTGGCGGCCGGCCGGCAATGGTCGGGAATCATGCCTGTAGAAACACCGGAAGTCTGGACCGTATCGCAACTGACCCGCCGCGTGAAGGCGCTGCTCGAGGCGGAGGTGGGTTTCGTGTGGGTGGCGGGCGAAATCTCGAACTGGCGCGTGTCTCCCGCGGGTCACGCCTATTTCACGCTCAAAGACAAGGACGGCCAGTTGGACGCGGTCATGTTCCGGGGCAAGCTGATGCGGTTGCGCTTCAGCCCGGACAACGGGCTCGACGTGGTCGTATATGGCCAGGTTACCGTATACGAAAAACGCGGCAGCTACCAGGTCGTCTGCGAGGAGATGCAGCCGAAGGGCGTGGGCGCGCTGCAACTCGCCTTCGAGAAACTGAAGCGCAAGCTGGCCGATGAAGGTCTGTTTGCCGAGGAACACAAGAAACCGCTGCCGCTGCTGCCGCGCCGCATCGGCATCGTCACTTCGCCGACCGGCGCCGCCATCCGCGACATCCTCAACGTGATCAACCGCCGCTTCGCAAACGTGCACGTCATCCTGTATCCGGCGCGGGTTCAGGGCGACGAAGCCGCGCCGGAGATCGTCGCGGGCATCCGCGCGCTCGACGCGTACGGCGTGGACGTGATGATTGTCGGGCGCGGCGGCGGTTCCCTTGAAGACTTGTGGCCGTTCAACGAGGAAATCGTGGTGCGCGCCGTGTACGAGGCGCAGACGCCCGTCATTTCCGCCGTGGGCCACGAAATCGATTTCACCTTGACCGACTTCGCGGCGGACGTGCGCGCGCCCACGCCGTCCGCGGCCGCGGAACTCGTCGTGCGTGAGCAGGAGGAACTCGCCGCCAGAATCCGGGAACGGAAGGCGTCTCTGGTCAAGGACATGCGCCAGGCGCTGGAACGCCTGCGCCATCGCATCGACGTCGTCAAGGGCAGCTACGCGTTGCGCAAGCCCGGGGAACTGCTGCGCGAACGCAGGCAAACCTGCGACGATCTGCGCATGCGCCTCGAGGATGCCACGAGCGAGCATGTCCGCCAACGGCGCACGCGCCTCGACCGGACCGTCCGTGCACTGGCGTTGTTGTCGCCGGCGCACCAGTTGCGGCGCGCGCGCGAGCGGCTCGCCGGCCTGCGGCCGCGGCTGCTGCAAAGCGGCATGACCGCGACCGTGCGCGTGCGCGCCCGGCTCGAGCGCGCCCGGGCCCGGCTGGAGGCGCTCAGCCCGGTGGCGATACTCGAACGCGGCTACGCGCTCGTGTTCCGGCGCGACGGCGCGGAACTCGTGCGGGACGCGTCGCAACTCGGGAAAGGGGAGACGGTCGCGGTGCGTTTCGGGAAGGGCGGGGCGGATGCGAAGATTACGGAGATCCGGTTGGAATGACGCGGAAGGGCCGCAGGTGCGCCGCGCGGCGCGCCCGGCCCGAAAACGGTGGAACGGAGCAAGAGACCATGGCGCAACCGAGTTTTGAAAAGGACCTCGAAAAGCTGGAAGGACTCGTGACCGCGCTCGAGGAGGGGGGCTTGTCGCTGGATGCGGCACTCAAACATTTCGAGGACGGCATCAAGCTGGCGCAGCGCTGCGAGAAGACGCTCGCCGATGCCGAGAAACGCATTGAAATCCTCACGAAGAACGCGCAGGGCGAACTCGAAGCCAAACCGATGCCCGGCACGGAGGACGCAGACAGCGGCGATGCCGGCGGTTCTTCGGGCGGCGAGGACGAAGGGGACGGCGGCGGTGACGACAAGGGCCTGCTGTTCTGATGCCGCGCGCGGATGCGGCACAGGCCCCCGCCCCGTGCGTGCGAGTGGAGCGCGGCGGGCCGGTGACCACGGTCATCCTCGACCGTCCCGAACGGCGCAACGCGGTCGACCGCGCCACGGCGCAGGCGCTCGCGGACGCGTTCCGCGCGTTTGAAGCCGACCCCGGCGCGCACGTGGCCGTACTCTGCGGCGACCACGGCCATTTCTGCGCGGGCGCGGACCTCAAGGCGCTGGCGGCGGGTCAGGCCAACCGCGTGGAGCCCGCCGGCGACGGTCCCATGGGCCCGTCGCGCATGGTCCTGTCCAAACCCGTTATTGCCGCTATCAGCGGCTATGCGGTCGCCGGGGGATTGGAGCTCGCGCTGTGGTGCGACCTCCGCGTGGCCGAAGAAGACGCCGTGATGGGCGTGTTTTGCCGCCGCTTCGGCGTGCCGCTCATAGACGGCGGCACCGTGCGGCTGCCCCGCCTCATCGGATTGAGCCGCGCCATGGACCTCCTACTGACCGGCCGGCCCGTCCACGCGGACGAAGCGCTGGCCATCGGGCTGGTAAACCGTGTGGTCCCGCGCGGACAGGCCCGCGCCGCGGCGGAATCGCTGGCGCGCGAACTGGCCGCGTTCCCCCAGACCTGCCTGCGCCACGACCGTCTTTCCGCCTATGAGCAGTACGGTCTTGCGCTCGCCGAGGCGCTGACCAACGAATTTCAACACGGATTACAGTCGTTCACCGCGGAACTGGCCGAGGGCGCGCGCCGGTTTCAGGAAGGCGAAGGCCGCCACGGCGCCTTCTAGGCAACCGAATCCTGCGGCGCCATGCCGCGTTATCACAATAACGCCGCATACCCCTCCCGATACGCCGGAAACACGAACCGGTAGCCGCTGGACGCGAGGAGGCCGTTCCGGAAACGGCGGCTGCCGCCCCGCTGCGGCTCGGAAACCCGTTCTTCCCCGGCAAACGGCGGACACGGCAGGCCCAGTCGTTCCGCGACCCAGCACAGCAGCACATTGCGCTCGACCGGCTCGTTATCCACAGCCAGGTACAACGGCTCCGGCGCGTCCAGGCTCATCAGATGACACAGCACGCCCGCGCAATCGTCGCGGTGAATGAGATTCAGGTATGGTGTGCGCCCCGCCGTGCGCCGCGCCGTGCCGTCGCGCACCTGGTCGATCAGGCGCGCGCGGCCGGGCCCGTAGATACCGCCCAGGCGCACGACCGTCGCCGGAAACCCGGCCTCCCGCAGCAGGGACTCGCCCTCTATCAGGCGCAGGCCGGAAAACCACCGTGGAGCGGCGGGCGATGCCTCGTCAAGCCATTCCCCGGCATCCTGCGCGTAGACGCCCGTGCTCGATGTGAAGAAGAACCGGCGCGGCGCTTGGCGCGCGGCTTGCAGCGCGTCGATAACATTGCGCAGGCCGTCCACGTACGCGCTGCGGTACGCCTCATCCGAGAACGACGCCGCGCCCGCCGTGTAGAACACGTGGTCGAACCGCCCGGGCAACCGCGCCAGCGATGCGGGCGCCGACAGGTCCGCCCGGAACGGACGGATTCCCGCGGGCAGGCGCGACACGTCGCGCCGCAGCCCCCAAACTTCATGGCCGTCCCGCGCAAGCCGTTCGCCCAACGCGCAGCCCACATACCCGCACCCGGCAATCAAAACCCGCAACACGGAAACGAGGTCTCCTTGCCTCTCCTGCGAATTTCGCGGAGTCTTCCCATCCTGGGGGCGACTGACAGGCGAACTACCGCCGCCCTGAGCAACGCACGCAACGCTTTGATGCTGTGCCCGTGCCGCGGTTTTATTTCGCGCCGGGACAGAAGCCGTCTTCCGTGCCGTCGCCGGGGCAGTGATGGTAGCCGCCCGAGTTATAGAACTGGATGATTCGGAGCAGTTCACTGAGGTTAATGGCCCAGTCCGTGCCGCCGGCGTAGTCGCCGTCGTGGGGGCAGCAACTCGTGTTCGCGCCCGCGCCGGGCACGTAACCGTCTTCGGTGCCGGCCGGGTCCCCGGCGCAGTGGTAACCGCCGCTGTTGTAGAACTGAATGACCCGCAGCAGTTCGGACAACGATATGCCGTTGTCCTGGTCTATGTCGGCGCTGTGCCAGGCATCGTCGCACGGCTCGCCTTCGCCTTCGCCTTCCCCCTCGCCCTCACCTGGCAGACACGGGTTGAGTTCAAGCCGCCAGTTCAGCAGCGTGCCTGCAACACCGTCGACGGTGTCCGAAACGCGCAATTCCCAGACACCCTCCATGTCCCGCGCGTTCAATACATGCAATTGATGCGCAGGCCGGAACCGGCCGGTGTAGGGCGCAGCGCCTTCCGCAAACGAGACGGGCGCTTCGTCGTCGAAGGTCGTTTCGGCCAGGTTCGCGCCTTGGCCGGTCAGCCGCGGAAACAACAGCACGGCTGTGCCATCCGGGGCGACCAGTTCCGCCGCGAGGTGGTCCAGCGACCCGTGGGTCACGTTCAGCGTCACCGCGGCATGTTCAATAAGCCGCGACTCGCTGATTTCGATGAACGAGGAGGCAATCGTGAAATCCTCGATGGCCTGCGGCGTATCATTGACCAGCAGGATATCGCATTCGGGCAAACCCTGCCCTTCGCCCTCGCCTTCACCTTCGCCCTCGCCTTCACCTTCGCCCTCGCCTTCACCTTCGCCCTCGCCCTCACCTTCGCCCTCGCCCTCACCTTCGCCCTCGCCCTCACCTTCGCCCTCGCCTTCACCTTCGCCCTCGCCTTCACCCTCACCCTCACCCTCGCCCTCACCCTCACCCTCACCCTCACCTTCGCCCTCACCTTCGCCTTCGCCCTCACCTTCACCGCCC
>JAGMZX010000130.1 GCA_018005585.1 Candidatus Hydrogenedentota bacterium
GCCCTCACCCTCGCCTTCACCCTCACCCTCGCCTTCGCCTTCGCCTTCGCCCTCTCCCTCACCCTCGCCTTCTCCCTCACCCTCGCCTTCTCCCTCACCCTCGCCTTCTCCCTCACCCTCGCCTTCTCCCTCGCCTTCACCTTCGCCTTCGCCTTCACCTTCACCTTCGCCTTCGCCTTCACCTTCGCCTTCTCCTTCTCCTTCTCCTTCGCCTTCACCTTCACCTTCGCCTTCGCCTTCACCTTCACCTTCGCCTTCTCCTTCTCCTTCTCCTTCTCCTTCTCCTTCGCCTTCGCCTTCTCCTTCGCCTTCTCCTTCGCCTTCACCTTCACCCTCGCCTTCGCCTTCGCCTTCGCCTTCACCTTCACCCTCGCCTTCGCCTTCGCAGCCGGTCAAATCGCCGGGACCCGGCGCATAATTGTCTTCACTGCCGCACTCGACGTGATAGGCGTATGAATTGTAGAACTGAATGAGGCGCAGCAGTTCGCTCAACTCAACGCGCCAATCGCGTGGCGCGTAGTCGCTCGCATGCCGCGCACAGGCCTGCTCGCCGGGGCCCGGCGCGTACCCGTCCTCTGTTCCGGCCTCGCAATGGAGCCCGTCCGAATTGTAGAACTGTATCACCCGCAGGAGTTCGCCCATCGCAATCTGTCCGATGGGCTCGGACGTATCAGCGCTATGCGGTTGCGCCACGGCCAGACCGCCCAGAACCAAGAAGACAGGAAAAGCAGCACGGGCGAAACGTAAAGACACACGGTACCTCACCAAACCGTTCCTCTATGTTGCCCCTGCGCCCCCGAACACCTCATAACAACACCCGACCCCCTGAATAATCCTACCACGTTTCAGCGCGCGCGGGGACGGGTCGCGCAATACCGGCATTGACTGGGAGCCTTCATTCCCCCGCCATGCGCCGGAACGCCGCAAGCGGACACGACACGCTGGTCAAATACACGGGATTCTGCCGGTGGTTCTCTTCCGGGTGCAGGCACTCCCATGGCGCGCCGTGGTCCGGTCCCTTTCTGAAATCATCTTCCCGCAGATGCGCCAGATACGCTTCCGCGAGCGCCTGCGCGGCGGCGAAATCGGCCTTGGCCGCGGCATAACAGACCCAGCCCGCCGGCGTGTGCCAATAGGCCCCATTCTGATAGCGGTTCTTGCCCGCGTACGCCTTTTCCCATGCCGTCGTCGCGCTGAAGTCGGCATTGACAGGCACGTGCCGGATACCGCCCTGCCACGCGATGGTCCCCTCGCGCAAGGCCCGCGCCAGCGTTTCGCACGCGGCCTGCCCGGCCTGCGGCGGCAGTGCGCCAATGTATACCGCGAAGGCCGTGCCCCACACGTCCGGTTGTGCGCTGGTCCCCGTTGATGCACGCAGCCAGCCCGAGCCGGTTACGAACGTCGTGGTAATGGCTTCCGACAGGCGCGCGGCCGCCTTCCGGTGCGCCTCGGCCCTGTCCTCGTCGTCCAGGAGCTCGCGGAGTTCCGCGAGTTCGCGTAATGCACGAAATTTGAGCAACGAACAAAACAACAGGTCGCCCGTATGGACCACGGTGTCGAAAAAGCCGAAATTGACGCCGCGCGTGTGCTCTTCGGCGTATACCAGGCCCGAATCCGCGCGCGACGGCGGCATGGCGCAAGCTTCCTCGAGCCGCTGTATCAGCGGCTTGCCGCGCACCGGCTCCCGGAGGAATTCAGATGCCTTGACGGTCCGCGCGTAGGCCCACGCCATGTGCACGAAGAAGAATTGGTCGTCCAGGCAAGGATAGAGCCCCCACTGCGGGCCGCCTTGCCGCTCATAGTCTTCCAACACGCCTGGAAAGTAGATGGGCACATTCCCGAACGCGACATGGTCCGGGACCGAACCTGCCGGCAGGACACTGCCCGAGGGCAGGCGCGTCTGTTCGTCCACCTGATGCGAGGCGGTGAGAAACAGCATATGCCGCTGCTCCTCCGGCGTGACCATGCCCACATCGAGCGACATCGCGTAGTCGCGAATCCAGAATGCGGGGTAGGCGTTGCGGCCGCCGGGCCGGATCACGGCGGAACCGGTCGCATTCGGGCCAACACCGGCCACCGTCGCGCCCGCAGGCACGCGCGATTCCTCGAAAACCGCGCGGGTCTGCGTCTCCAGCCAGGCGAGGCCGTCCGGTGAAACCGGCGATGCGCCGCACACCGCGGCTTGCATGCCGCAAAGACACAAGGCAACGGTCATGGGGGGCTTCCTACGGTTGTCAGTCGAGCGTTACCCCGGCTTCCTCGTTCGGTTCGAAGTAGTTGGTTTTCGGCAGATACCGGAACCACAGGAAGTAGACACCCGTCAGGCCTGCCAGGAACAGCGCCAAGGTCGGCCAGAAGGAACGCCACGCGCCGATCACGGCCTGCATCGGCAGCATGAACATCGTTACTTGCCACAGCAGCGCGAAGGGCACGCACAGCACGTCGCGGCGGTGTTCCAATTCCATGGCGGCGCGGGCCGTCTCCGGCAGCGCCTCGCGGAACGGTCCCCAGAAGCCAAACGGCCGGGTGATCCGGTAGAACCGCGAGACAACCTCATGGTCTTCCGGCGCGGTCAGATAGGTACCGATGATGGAAGCCACGGTTCCGACGGCGCCGAGGAACAGGAACTGGAGCCGTGAATCCAGTTCCGGGTAGAAGTAGCGCTGCAAGATCGCCGCCGTCAACCCGACGAACGTGCCCACCGCGAACCCGCCCCCGTTGAACCGCCACCAGATGAGCCGCAGCAGCCCGGGGATCATCAGGCCGCCGCCGAGGCCCATGATGATCCAGTCCCAGACATCGTTGATGCTCTTCACATAATAGGCGAACAGGAACGCGAGAACCACGAGGAACAGCACCGACGCCCAACTCACATAGATCAGTTCCCGCGTCGAGGCGCGCCGGTGCAGGTATTTCTGATAGATGTCGCGCGTGATGAGCCCCGTGACGCCGTTAACCTGCGCGTTAAACGTGGACATGGCCGCGGCCAGCAGCACGATCAGCAGCAGGCCGCGCAGGCCGGCGGGTATCTCGAAGAGCAGCACCGCGGGTAAAATGCGCTCGGGATCGATGTTGCCCTCGTAGCCGATCAGCAGCAGTTTCTTGTCCCAATCTTCGGGCCCGAGCCGCTGTTTCAGCCTGCCGACGATTTCCGGGTACTCCTCGGGCGCATTCACGATGTCCGAGACGGCCGTGGCCCATTGCGACTTATCCGGCACATTCACGTGTTCCTTGACAATGACCGCCGCATCCTGGCGAACCTTCAAGTCCGGCAGTTTCTCGCTTACCAGGATGACGCCGAGCGCCGCAAAACCCATCATCATCGGCCACCGCACGGTCATCAGCACGGTCCAGAAGCCCGTGAGCAGGCCGCATTCGCGGTCGTTGCGCGCGCCGAAATAGCGCGGGTCAGCGCCCGAACTGACCCCCGCAAACGTATTCTTGAGCAGGTAGAAGAACGCAAACATCACGAGCGACTGATACATCTCGTAGCCCGCGGGCATGGCCGTGTGCCATTGCGGCAGGCTGCTCATCCACTGCTCGTTGCCGGTCACCTGCGCAGCCAGCGCGCCGAAATCGCCCACTGCGCCCACCTTCAGGAAGGCCATGACCGAAATGATGATCACGCCGGCAAGAATAATAACCGACTGGAACAGGTCCGTGAACACCACGCCGTAGAACCCGGAAATCATCGTGTATACCGTCGTGATGCCGATCATGACCACGTTGCACCAGAACGGCGAGAACGGGAAGAACATGGTCAGAAAGAGGCCCGCGCCCTTGATCAGGTAGGCGAGCATACCCACCGCGCCCACGATGCCGGCCAGCGCCGACACGAACTGGGCGAAACGCCCGCCCAGGCCGTCGCCGAACCGGAACACCATCCATTCGGCGCTCGTAAGGCATTTCGACCGCCGGTGCCACTTGCCGCCCCACAGCATCATGAACGCCAGCACCAGTACCGCGCCGCCCCGGAACTCGATGAACAGGCCGCGCGGCCCAAGCAAATACAGGAACGACGTAATGATCATCGTGCCGGTCATGTCCAGGAAGTAGGCCATGCCCGAGACGCCCAGCGCCCACCACGGCAGACGCCGGCCCCCGATGAAGTAGTCTTCCAGGCTCTTTGACGCAAGGCGTTCGAGCGCGAGCCCGAGCACCACCAGCGCCGCGAAATAAGCGCCTATGAACGCATAGTCGACGCCATTCAAGGACCACATAAAAATACCTCCCCGCAAGAGGGAGGTATCCTACCACGACGCCAGTACCCGATCATCCTGTGCGCGCCGCTGGCTCGGCGATATGGCTTACTGGGATGCGCTCGGGTCGAGGGAAAGATCCGCCGCCAGGCCGCCGAAACGGGGACTCTTGCCGAACCGTCCGAATGCGTCCTCGAATAAAGAGTCGGCGTGCTTGCGCACCTCCTCCATTTCCTGGAATGGATCCCGGGGCCGCGGGTCAAAGGAGCGCATCGAAAACGGGCACCACGGCTCTATCCGCGTATCATCATGCGGGCCACCTCCTGTGTTTCCTGACCTTGTTTCTCCTTGGCTCGAAGCAAGACTTGTACCAGAAGAATGAGCCGATTCCGCACACGGATCCCCCTGTCGAGAATATTGTTCTTCAAGCATTCACGGGGCGGCGCGCACAAGCCGGACATAGGGCGCCTGCCCGCCGGGCGTCTCGCAAATCAGGCATTTGTTGCAGAATGGGGCAGTGGGCAGGATTCCGTTGAAAAACTGGAGGACAAGCCTTCTACACCGCGCTTCCGGGATGCCGTGCGCGCAAGCACGTCTTCCTTGACATCTCCATAGATAAGGAAGCGCCCCGGGCGGTGCCCGGGGCGCTGTGATATCGCTCAATGCCATCCGCGAGCGGACTCAGACCTTGGCGCGCTCGCGATAGTGCGTGTGCAGGAGTTCGTGCGCCTTCTTGCTGTTCGGCTGGCCCAGAAACTCTTCATAGATGCGCTTGATTTCGGGGTTCTCATGCGACTTGCGGATCGCCTTGCCCTCGTCTTCCTTGTAGATAGCCTGGATCCGCGCCATGCGCGTTTCGTTCGTCGTGAAACGCGGCTGGCCGCCGCCGCCGATGCAGCCACCGGGGCACGTCATAATCTCGATGAAGTGGTACGTGGACAGGCCGGCGCGCACGCGCTCGATGAGTTGCCGCGCATTGCCCAGCCCATGCGCAACGGCCGTGCGCACGGTCACGCCTTTCAGGAACGCCCACTCCGGGACGGTTTCCGGAATCGTGACGGCCGCCTCCTTGATGCCATCGAGCCCGGCGATCGGTTTCACGTGCAGGTCCTCGAACGGCAAAGGCTTGCCGGTCACAATTTCCCACACCGTGCGCAGTGCCGCCTCCATGACGCCGCCCGTGTTGGCGAAGATGTCCGCCGCGCCCGACGACATGCCGATCGGCGAATCCATCTTGTCATCGGGCAGGCTGTCGAAGTCGATGCCCGCCTGCTTGATCATGCGGCCGAGTTCGCGCGTGGTCAGCACGTAATCGACGTCCTGGACCCCGCTGGCGTTCATCTCGGGGCGCTGCGACTCGAACTTCTTCGCGGTGCAGGGCATGACCGAAACGACGATCATCTCCTCGGGCTTCTTGGCGATTTTCTGCGCGTAGTAGGTCTTGGCCAGCGCGCCAAACATCTGTTGGGGCGACTTGCAGGTGGACACGTTCGCCAGCATGTCCGGATAGAAGTACTCGATAAACTTGATCCAGCCGGGAGAGCAACTCGTAAACATCGGCAGCGCCACGGGCTTGCCCTCGACGAGCGCCTTTTTCAGCCGGGTCAGCAACTCCGTGCCTTCCTCCAGGATAGTCAGGTCGGCGGTGAAATTCGTGTCGAACACCGCATTGAAACCAAGCCTGCGCAACGCGGACACCATCTTGCCCGTGACGAGCGTGCCCGGCGGATAGCCGAAGCACTCGCCCAGCGCGGCGCGGATCGCCGGGGCGGTCTGAACCACGACGGTCTTCGCCGGGTCGTCCAGCGCGCGCCAGACGCCCTGGATATGGTCTCGCTCGGTAATCGCGCCGACGGGGCATACCGCCGCGCACTGGCCGCACTGGACGCACACGATATCGTTCAGGTCGACGTCGAAGGCCGGGCCGACGACCGTGGCGAAGCCGCGATGCTGCGGGAAGATCCCGCCCACGCCCTGCGTATCGCCGCAGACCGTGACGCAACGCCGGCACAGCACGCACTTGCCCGTGTCGCGCACAAGCGCGGGCGTCGTGTCGTCGATCATCCGCACGCTCTTCTCGCCCGTATACGTAATCTCGTTGATGCCGAGATCGCGCGCCAGCGACTGAAGCTCGCAGTCGTCGTTCCGCTCGCAGGTCTGGCAATCTCCTTGGTGGTCGGACAAGAGCAATTCGACCACGGTGCGCCGGGCGCTGCGAGCGCGTTTGCTGTTCGTGTGCACGACCATGCCGTCCGCCACCGGCGCGACGCAGGACGCCACAAGCGTGCGCGCGCCCTGCACCTCAACGAGGCACACGCGGCACGCGCCGATCGCCTGCACATCCTTCAGGTAGCAAAGGGTCGGCACTTTCACCCCTGCCCGCTTGGCCGCCTCGAGGATGGTTGTGCCATCCGGCACTTCCACGCGGACGTTATCTATGGTTACATTCGCCATGACTTCTGTTCTCCTCTTGATGAGGCCCCAAGGCGTTCAACGCGCGCTGGGAACCATCTCCTCGCGATAATCGCAACGGAGACAGCGGCGCGCTTCGCGAATCGCCGTCTCTTCGACAAAGGCCGTCTCGATCTCATCAAAGTTCATCGCCCGTGCATCCACCGGGATCAGATTAGCGCACGCGCGCGGCGCTTCCGACGGGTCAGCGTCCGGGTTGAACGAAGTGTCGACCTGGTAGATTTCCCGCCAGAACGCATGTTCCTCGCCCGTCAGGTGCTTGTCGATGCCCACCGCGGCCCGTTCGCCCGCGCCGATGGCCTCGACCACGGACGAGGGGCCGTCCGAGGCGTCGCCGCCCGCAAACAGCCATTCCACCGAAGACTGGCCCGTCAGCGCATCCGTCCAGATGTAGTTCTTCTGATTCAGCTTCACCGGGAGCCCGTCGAACAGCGGCTGTGTCTCCAGCTTCTGCCCGATCGCGGCAATGATCTGGTCCGCGGGCTCGACGAAGGTGGCGTCGCCGCACACTTCGGGGCGGCGGCGGCCGCTCGAATCGAATTCGCCCAACGACATGTGGTTGCACCGGACGCCGGCGGCCTTGCCGTTCTCGACGACCACTTCCTGCGGCGCGATCAGCGTCTTGAGGAACACGCCCTCTTTCTCCGCCTCTTCAATCTCTTCGGCCCAGGCCGGCATCTCGGCGCGCGTGCGCCGGTACAGGATCGTGACCGTCTCCGCGCCGAGGCGGACGGCCGTGCGGGCCGCGTCGATGGCCGCGTTGCCGCCGCCAATCACCACGACGCGCTTGCCCACCTTCGCGCTGCCTTTGAGATTGTACTCGCGCAGGAATTCGATTGCGTCTGTAACGCCGGGCGCCTCTTCATTCTTGATGCGCAGCCCGGAGCCTTTCGGCGCGCCAACACCGAGGAATACGGCTTCGTAGCCCTCGTCGCGCAGCCGCTGCAGCGTGAAATCCCGGCCGAGCGCGGTGTTGCACTCGATGTTCACGCCCATCTCCTCGATCATCCGGATTTCCCGCTCCAGTTCAGGCCGCGGCAGCCGGTACGACGGGATCGTCTGCACGAGCATGCCGCCCGGTTTCGGGGCCGCTTCGAACACTTTCGGCTTGTAGCCGAGCCGTGCGAGGAAGAACGCGCACGAGAGGCCCGCCGGGCCCGCGCCGACAATCGCGACCTTGCGTTTCGCGTTCGCCGCGTTCTCGCGCACTTCCGGCAGCTGGATCGTGTCTTCCCGCTCAACCATGAACCGTTTGATGCCGCGAATCGCCACGGGCGCGTCCAGATTGCAGCGCCGGCATTTCATCTCGCAGGGATGGAAGCATACGCGCGCGCATATCGACGCAAACGGGTTGCGGTCGCGGTGCACGCGCAGCGCCTCCGAGTACCGCTTCTCGCCCACCAGCGAGACAAAGCCCGGCACATAAACGCCTGCGGGGCATGCGCTCATACAGGGCGCGCGAACCAGCGCCGCGCACACGCCCGCCGGGCACCGCTTCTCGCGGATGTGCGCGTCGAACTCGTCGCGGAAGTGACGGATGGCCGAAAGCACCGGGTTCGGAGCCGTCTGGCCAAGACCGCACAGCGACGCGTCCTTAATCTGCTCGCCGAGCGCGATGAGCCGCTCGACATCGCCCTCGACGCCGCGCCCCGCGCAGATGCGCTCGACAATCTCGAGCATGCGTTTCGTGCCGATGCGGCAAGGAATGCACTTGCCACAGGACTCGTCCTGCACGAAATCGAGAAAGAACCGGGCCATGTCGACCATGCACGTGTCATCGTCCATGACAATGAGGCCGCCGGAACCCATGATGGCGCCCAGTTGCTGGAGCGACTCGTAATCGACGGGCACGTTCAGGTGCTGCTTCGGAATGCAGCCGCCCGAGGGGCCGCCAATCTGCGCCGCCTTGAATTGCTTCCCGTTCGGGATGCCCCCGCCGATGTCGAAGATGATCTCGCCGAGCGGTGTGCCGACGGGCACCTCGACAAGACCGGTGTTGTTGACCGCGCCCGCAAGCGCAAACACTTTCGTGCCCTTGCTCTTCTCGGTGCCGATCGAGGCGAACCATTCGGCGCCTTTCAGGATGATCACGGGTATGTTCGCGTAGGTCTCGACGTTGTTGAGCAGTGTGGGCTTCTCCCACAACCCCGCAATCGCCGGGAACGGCGGGCGCGGGCGCGGCTCGCCGCGCTTGCCCTCGATCGAGCGCATGAGCGCGGTTTCCTCGCCGCACACGAACGCGCCCGAACCCATGCGGATCTCCAGGTCGAAACTGAAGTTCGTGCCCATGATATTCTTGCCGATGAGCCCCATCGCGCGGGCCTGTTCAAGCGCCATGCCGAGCCGCTCGACCGCGAGCGGATATTCGGCGCGCACGTACACGAAGCCCTCATCCGACCCGATTGCATAGGCCGCGATGATCATGGCCTCGATCACGCTGTGCGGGTCGCCCTCAAGCACGCTGCGGTCCATGAACGCGCCGGGGTCGCCCTCGTCCGCGTTGCACAGCACGTACTTCTTCGTGCCCGGCGCCTTGCGCGTGAACGCCCACTTCGCGCCCGTCGGGAAACCCGCGCCGCCCCGGCCGCGCAGCCCGGACTTCTTCACTTCCTCCACCACCTGATCGGGCGTCATCTCGGTCAATACCTTCGCCAGCGCCTGGTAACCGTCGCGCGCGATGTATTCCTCGATGTTCGTCGGGTCGATCGCGCCGCAATTCCGCAGCACGATCTTCTGCTGCTGCTGGAAGAATTCGATCTCCTGGAGCGCCGGAATAATCTGCTCGGTCGTGGCCGTCTTGAAGTTCAAGCGATGCACGACCCGCCCCTTGAGCAGGTGCTCGACTACCAAGTCCTCCGCGTCGGCGGGCTTCACACCCTGGTAAAACACGCCGTCCGGATAGACCACAACGACCGGGCCAATGGCGCACGGGCCAAGGCACCCAGTGTGCACTATATTGATTTCCTCGTGCAGGCCGTGCTTGCGCAGCGCCTGTTGGATGGCTGCGCTCAAGTCCAGGGCGCCGGATGCCACGCATCCCGCCCCCGCGCAGACCAGCACATGGGATCGCACGTATTTCATAAGTACTTCATCTCCTTTGTCGGCTCGGGCCGTACCCGGACCCGATGGTTCCCCATTACATCAGATAATCCATCACCGGATTGCCCGAGACCACGTGCTGACGCACAATCGCCCGCACCCGTTCCCGGTCCAGCTTGCCGTACCGGTAATCCTTGCCGTTCTTGTCCGTCAGCGTGAGCATAGGCTCGCGGTCACACAGGCCCGCGCAGCCCGCCTGCCGCAACGTCACGTTCTTGACGCCCGCCGTTTCCAGCTCCTCCGCCATCGCGCCGAGTATTTCCCGGGCGCCCGCCGCAATACCGCATGTGCCCATGTGCACCGTGATCTGGATCTCCTTCGGACCCCCGCGCAGGTCGAGATTCGCCTGCACCTTTTCGCGAAGCGCAAGCAGGTCCTTGGGACTCTTGATTTTTTGTAGCATGACTGGAACTCCCACGATGGGCCGCCCGCTTATCGGGCCGCCTTGTCCGCTTCACGATATCGGTCAAGAATCGACTGGACGCGGGTCGGCTTCACGCGCTGGTACACTTGGTCGTCGACCATGATGGCCGGCGCCAGGCCGCACGCGCCAAAACATCGCGCCACGTCGAGCGAGAACTGCCGGTCCTCCGTCGTGCCGCCCACGTCTATGCCCAGCTTGTCCTTCAGAGCCTGCAAGACGTTCTTGCCGCCGCGCACATAGCAGGCCGTGCCCAGGCACACTCGAACCGTGTGTTTCCCCCGCGGTTCCGTTGAAAAGAAAGAATAGAATCCCACGACACCGGCGACTTCGCTGTACGGTTTTCCGAGGCCCAAGCTGACCTTTTTCAGCGCCACTTCGGGCAGGTAGCCAAAGATGGCCTGAGCCATCTGGAGCACGGGGATGAGCGCCCCCGCCTTGTCCTTGTACTCCTGAATAACCTCATCGAGGCGCGCCAGCAATTCCTCCTCGCTCGCCTCTTCCGTACACGTGCAACCACATCCCTTCTCAACCATATACAACCTCCTTTACTGGTCCCCCGGGAGGCCTTTCGAGCCGCCCAAGATCTCGTGTTGCGACCGTTGCACCGATACAACGCGCGCCGCGAACGCGGCGCTTCTTCCGAACACTACGCAGGCCCGCTCGCGCTGCGCATCGACGGCGCCTCCGCACGTTTTCGCGCGAAAAACGCCACCTTGTCCAGCGCGGAAGTCAGGTCCACGTTTTCTACATACACGCGCGCCGGCGCCTGAAGCCGGACCGGCGCGAAATTCAGCAAGCCTTTCACCCCCGCCGCAAACAGCATCTCGGCGGCGCCCTGCGCCTGCGCGGCCGGCACCGCCAGCACGCCCAGCGAGATACCCATGTCCGTCACCACGCGCGGCAGCGCCTCCACCCCATAGCACGGACAACCGGAAAACTCGCGCCCAACCTTCCCCGGGTCCTTGTCGAACGCCGCGCGAATGCTCAACCGCCGCCACCGGCCCGCGAAATGCGCCAGAATCGCCCTGCCCAGGTTGCCCACCCCCACCAACGCCACCTTCTGGTACGTCGGCGGATAAAGAAACTCGTCGATGCTGTCGAGCAGGTCGCCCACGCGATAACCGCCGTTCGGAACTCCGATGCACCCCAGTTGCATGATGTCCCGTCGCACCTGCGCCGCGTTCGCCTGCGCACCCGCCGCCAAGTCGTGAGAGAAGATCGTCTCCGCGCCGTCCGCGCGCACTTGCACCAGAATCCGCCGGTACAGGCTGAGCCGTTCTATGGTCTTTTCCGACACCATGCCGCATGCTTCGCCGGTGATGTTAAGTTAGCCCAACATCCGTTAAGTTTTGTGTACCTACCGTTAGGTATATGCAATTTTCCACACAAAAACTCATACTCGTGAACCCGTGCACAAACTCACTATAGCACAGCCCCCACCCGTTTGCAAGCTCTAATTCCTACCATAACCGGAAATCCCGAGACAGGCAGACCGACCCGCCTACCCAACGCAAAGAGCCAAGACGGCCAGAGGGTCCGGCCAGGGCCAACAGTCCGCACGGCCCCGCCGCGTGTTCCGGTTTCCGCAGGTTCGGGTTTCGCGTTCGCCCATGGGGGTGTCTCTACGGCCCCGTTCCGAGTGTCCCCTGCTTCGGGGAAGGTCGTTCTGTCGCTCAATCGCGCCTGCCATCGCCCCGCCTGTCGACAGCATCCGGGCGCTCATTATCCGGCCTCGAGCCACTCTTCCGCACCCGGCGGGCCGTTTGACAGATAAACGCATCGTCGGCTAGGCTCATGAGGTCCCTCGGGCGGATTGCGTGTCATCAAGACGCAGGAACGGCACGTAATACGCATATACGGGCAGAACGGAGTGGAAGGATATGAAATACGGGACCTATCTCCTGGCGGCGGCCCTCATGGCAGGCGCGTTTGCCGGATGCAATACGATGGCGGGCCAACCGCGATTCGAGCAGGCGGAAATCCTGCCCCCCGCGCTGGAAATCGGACAAAGCGGCCTTGTCGTCGTCAAGGTCAAGGACAAGCACGGGATCATCACCGGGATTTCGGGGTCCGTACAGGGGGACCAGCGCTACAAACTCACACTGAACGACAACGGCATCGACGGCGACCAGACGGCGGGCGATGGCATATGGTCGTTGCAGGTGGATGCCCGGCAGGAAGCGCCGCCGGGTGATTTCCTCATGGAGTTCACAGCCTACCGTTCGGACGGCGCGCCCGTGACCGTACGCAGCAAGGAAGGTGGTATCCTGCCGCTCAGCGCGCAGGTGCCCGTGCGCATCCTCGAGCCTGCGGCGGCGGCGCCGGCAGATGCTCCGGCCGATGCCCCTGCGGAAACGCCCGCGCAATAACGTGTTCCTCGCGACCGCATATGTGATCTGTTGCACGGCCTTGTCGGCGCCGCCACCGAACGTGGTCCTGTTGTCCGTTGACACGTTGCGCGCGGATTTCCTGGGTTGTTACGGTTGCCCGTACCCTGCCTCGCCTCATCTCGACCGGCTTGCGGCCGAGTCGCTTGTCTTCGAGGACTGCACTTGCGAGGTGCCGCTCACCGCGCCGTCCATGGCGTCCATGTTCACTTCGCGATTTCCCCGCATGACCGGCGTCACGCGCAACGGATTGCGCCTGCGCGACGATGTGCCCGCCATAACGACGATCTTCCGGGACGCGGGCTACTTTACGCTGTGCGTGCAGAGCAACTGGACGTTGAAGGCCAAGCTCAGCGGTCTGGATCGGGGTTTCGATGTGTATGAAGACGGTTTCCGGGAAAAGCGCTGGGGCATCATGAAAGCCGAACGCGCCGCGGACGATGTGACCGATGTGGCGCTGGACCTGTTGCGCCAACGGCCCGCCGGCAAGCCTTTCTTCGCGTGGGTCCATTATTCCGACCCGCACGCGCCCTACGAGTTTCACAAACAGTACGCGCCCGCGGGCCGGCCGCGCTTCTTCATGCGCAACCAGGAAAAAGTGCGCCGCAAGTACGCTTCCGAGGTCGCCTTCACCGATGCGCAGATTGCCCGCCTGCTGGAAGCTCTGCCCCTGGAAAACACGGCAATCGTGTTTGTGGCCGATCATGGCGAGAGCCTCTACGAACACGACTACCTGGGCCACGGGCGGCGCATCTACCGACACGAAATGCGCATTCCTTTCATGGTCCGCGCGATGGGCGTCCCGCCCGGCCGCTCCAATGCGCCCGTGCGCGGCATCGACGCCGGCGCGACCCTGCTCGGCCTTGCCGGCCTGCAGCCCGCCCCGGGCATGCTGGGCACGGATGTCCTCGCGGCCCCGCCGCCGCCCACGCGCGTGCGCGTGTTCGAGACCTACGGCGGCGCCGTGCCAAAACTGCCCGGCGCGCGCGCGCTGATGGCGGAAGCGCCGCCCCAATTCCAGGGCGCGACCGCGGAGGGATGGAAGCTTATTCTCGGAAACAGCAAGGCAGAATTGTTCTATCTGCCTGACGACCCGGGGGAACTTGCCGACCTCGCGGCGCGGGAACCGCAGCGGGTGCGCGACTTGAAGGAACTGATTGTCCGATGGGACGATGAAACCAACCGCGCCGCCGGCGAGGGGGCCGAGCTTGGCGTCGAGGACATGCACGCCCTGGAAGCGCTCGGATACGTCGAGTAGACGCTTCAAACCCGCCGCGTGCGCGAAGCGCCTACGGCCCGTAACACCGGATTTCGTACAGCCGCGCTTCTTCCGCGCCGTTGGTGGCCGACACATGTAGCCGCAATGCGCCCGTCTCGACGGGGTTGAAATCGTGCCGGCGCAGGCGCTGGAAGTTGCCCTCCACGGAAACGAGCGGCTTCCACTCGCCTGTGGCCTCGACGCGATAGAGCAGCGCGTAATCCCGAACCACTTCAGGCTGCGGGCCCCGTATCTGCCGTTTCTGCACGCCGAAACTCTCGGACAAAGTCAGTTCGCGGCCAAACCCGGAATCAAAACACAGTTGCACGTGCGATATCCGCCGCGGTGCGTCCCACTGCAATTCGAGCCACGCGCCGTCCCCCGCCATCGCGCCGCCCCACCGGTTCTCCCAGGCATGGGGCAGGTCGCGCACAAGACCATTGACTACGTTTGCCGCCTTGCTGCCCTGGACCTCGCTTGACGCGCTGATACGCGCATTCCGCGCCAGGTCGTTCGGGTCGCGGTTGACGCCGTGCTTGATGGTCTGGTCATCCCGAAGCAGCGCTTGCTGCAGATGCGCGACTTTGGCCGGGTTCGCGCTCAACTGCGCGGGCAGGAGACCCTCTTCCAGGCAGCACGCCGCGGCCGTGCCTATCGCCTGGCCCTCGACGGCGCACGTGCCCATCACCCGCGCCGAGGTAAAGGCCACGTGCGACGCGCTGATGTTCCGCCCCGCCATGAACAGGTTCGCGACATTGACGGAGTACAACGCCCGCAGCGGGATGTTGTACACCTCATTGATCTCGACCTGGTCCGCCGGGCGCGCCTGCGGTTCGTCGAAGCCGCCGGACGGGTGGTCGTCGAACGGCCAGCCGCCGATCGCGACGGCGTCCTCAAAATCGCCGTTGAGGCCCATCAGGTCCTGCTGTGTCAGGATGTGCGGGCCCACGAGCCGACGGCTCGCGCGCTTGCCGGGAATCATGCCAAGCCACGTCAGCCCCCAGTTCGCACTATCCGGGTGTTCGCCCGAGTTCTTGATGTAGTCCCACACGCCGAGCGCAATCGACAACAACTCGAAACGAATGCGTTCGTTGTCGCGGATGGCGTCGATCCGTCCGCCCCACTCGACCCACCAGTAACCGTACTCCCACGATTTTGTCCCGCGGAATTCGAGCTGTTCTTTCGTCACCTTGCGCGCCCAGCGCGGCGGCGTGAACGGCACCGGCCGCCCGTAGTCCCGCGAGGTGAACAGGATGCTGCTGCCCAGCGTCTCAGGACCCGCGGTCTCCCGTGCGAGCGGCTCGCCAAAGGCATCGCGGCCTTCGTGTCCCGAGCGCATTTCCGCGCCCGCCTCCAGACCAAGCCTGCAATCGCCCGTGCAATCGGCGTAATACCGCGCCGCGATGCGATAGATGTGTTCCGTCTTGTCGCTCCGCGCGCGGACCTCCCGGATACGCCCGTCCTCCACCTGCGCACCGCACACCGCCGTGTCGAGCAGGAGCGTGATGTTCGGCTCCGAGACCACCTTGTCGTAAAGCATCAGGTCCCACAGTTCCCAAACATACTCGGGGTTGCGTGCGGCGTTTTCGAGCCGCAACTCTTCAAGAATACCCCCCTCGCGCCAGCCGGGATGCTGGTCGTGATTGTCCGCGCCGACGATGTGCATGCGCACCTCGCTCGAAGCGTTCCCGCCCAGCCGTGACCGGTCCTGGACAAGCACAACCTTCGCGCCATGACGCGCCGCCGCTATCGCCGCACACACGCCCGCCATCCCCCCGCCCGCCACGCAAAAATCGCACCCAATATCCACGACGCGCATGTGCGGTTCATAGGAAAGCCGCTCCGACACGCCCGCGCACGGCGCGACCCGGTCAAAATCCGGCGCGGCAGCCGCGGCATCCTGCGCCGCGCACGGCGCAACACTCACCAGCAGCGAATATCCGGCCAGCGCGCCCGCGCCCGATACGCGTTGAAGGAACTCGCGACGACGCAATTCATGAGCTTCCCGATTCATGGCAACCTCGCCCCTCTCAAAAGCAATCCACACGGTCTACCGCCGGCATACCGCACCGCGATGCAAGACAACATAGCCGAAATCACTCATGGGGGCAAACTCCGCGCAATCCTGGTCGTGCCGCGCTCGCGACAGCAACGCCCCTTGACAAATCGCGCCGTATCTGCTTTACTAGCAGCATCGGGTCCTGCGGATCGGAAAATAGTGGGCGAAACGCGGGCCGCCGATAACGGTGGATTGTGTTGTATTGGGGAATAGGCTTATGTGGATTCGGGGTCTGGCCCAAACGGGGCAATTACTATCACCATTATGCTGTTTTCTGTTCCCTTTTCCCTTTTTCCGGGGCGGGGCAGCGGTTCTGGTCGCGTTCTGCGCCCAAACCGCCCTTGCGGAGCCTGAGGGCGAAACCGTGGCCACGTCCGCACAGGAAACGGGCCTGCGCATGTTCAATCTGCGGCTGCCGGACGCCGCAGCGGCCCGGGCCGCGCTGGAATCGTTCCAGGGGCCGCCCTGGCTGCGGGAGGCGGTCGCCGCGTGGCGTCAGCAGCACCCGGAGGCGCTGGAGACGGGAATCGACACGCTGCAATCCGATGAGGGCGATATCGCTTTGTGGCTGGAAGAGCATCTCGGGGGTTCGCCCGGCTCGGGCGCCAAGGCGCGCGCCAGTGCCGCGAAATCCGGCGAAGGGGAAGGCGAGGGCGAGGGCTCGCCCGCCGAAGGCGAGGGCGAAGGCGAGGACCTTGGCGACGGCATATGTCCGTTCCTGATGACGGGTTACCAGGTGGAACCGCCCTCGGGCAGTCCCGCCACGTGTCTCGCGCGGCTCACCATCGGGCCGGGCTATGCCCTGACGCTGGACATCGAACACGACGTGGCCAACCCTACGGCCCTTCACGCGCATAACGCGGAAGACGTGGTTGTCCTGGACCTCGGGGCCGCGGCAAGTCCCTTCCACCACGAATTCACGACGGCGGAAATCGACACGATGATCGCCTATGGCGTGGATTACCTGGACATTCACAGTACGGCGCATCCGGACGGCGATGTGCGCGGCGCGCCGCTGTGCGACGACCTCGTCGCCTGCGAGGTCGCGCTGACGGGCGACCAGGTGCAGCCGCCTTCGGGCAGCGCGGCGACCGGCGTGGCGGGGTTCGTGCTCGACCCGGCGACGATGGGCCTGCTCATGCAGGTCGAGCACACGGCGACGGGCGCGACGGCGTTCCACATCCATGCGGAGAACGACGGCGAGACGCTGAGCTTCGCCAATCCGCCGAACCCGATGCTGCACGTGTTCACGCCGGATGAAATGGCGGCGTTGTGGTGTTCGGGCGCGTTCGAGTACGTGGACCTGCACACGGACCCGCAGACGTATCCGGACGGGGAGTTGCGCAGCACGCCGGTATGCGACGAGGGCGGCATGGACGTGGTCGTGTGCCCGATGACGCTGACGGGCGACCAGATGTACCCGGCGTCGGGCTGCGCGGACGTGGCCGAGGCGGTCCTGGTGTTCAACCCGGCGACGATGTACCTGCGCTTCCACATCGAGCACCCGTTCACGGCCCCCGAGGA
>JAGMZX010000131.1:0-8078 GCA_018005585.1 Candidatus Hydrogenedentota bacterium
AGGCCGTTTGCGTTTCCTCTTCCGCACCGGCCGCGGCAGGCGCGCCGCCTTCCAGCAGATAGACAAGGCCGCCGGCCAGCAGCACGACGCTCTCGACGATCCAGAAAATCTTCAGCACGAGCCCGATGCCGCTGGTGAACCCGTAGCTGTGCAGGCCAACGCCAAGCAGGTTCACTCCCCACCACGAAAACGCCACGACCATGCCCATTGACACGGCACCCATGTGGATGCCCAAATCGCGGATGTACTTGCCGAGGCGGGCGTGGAGGATGATCAATCCCCACAATACGATCAGCAGTGCGCCGTTCTCCTTCGGGTCCCACCCCCAGAAACGGCCCCAGCTGTCATTGGCCCAGATGCCGCCGAGCACGGTGCCCACGCACGCGAAGAGCAGTCCAAAACAGAGCACGCCGTAGACCATCCGCGTCAGGCCGCGGTAGAAATCCGGGTCGTTGCGGCGGACGCGCAGCAGCTTGCCAAAGATGTACAGGTGCGATAGCACGCAAGCCAGCAGCCCGGCGCTGTAGCCCATGGTCACGGTCGTCACGTGCGTCGCCAGCCAGAAATTCGTGTCCAGCACGGCGACCAGGCTCGGCATGGTGTCCACCGCTTCCTTGATCTCGTAGCGGTAGGCCAAGAACATGCCGAACACGCCCACGAATGACGCGACGGCAATGGCAATACGCTTGCGGTTGATGAGTTCAATGAACAAGGAGACGATTACGGCCACGGCGGTCACGAAGAGGATGGTTTCGTAGAGCGTGGTGACCGGGGGCCGGTTACGGATGATGCAGCGCAGCGTAATGCCCGTAATCAGCAGCCCCGTGGGCGCGATGACGGAAAGCGCCGTGACCCACCCGACGATTCGCTTGCGCGGCAGCAGCCAGGAGATGGCCACTATCACAAAGCTCAGCACGTACAACCACTGACTGTAGAACATGAATTTGCCGCGATAAAACGCGACCTCGACGGGCACTCTGCCGTATTCGCCGCGGAGAGACGCGCGCTGGACGATATCCTGGTGGAACGACCGCAGTTCCGCGGCGAATGCGGCGTCAAGCGCGGCGTGTTGCGAGGCGTCGCCGGCCGCGGCGAGCCGCTCCTGCCGGTTTGCCGCCATTCTTTCAAGGCTTGCGACGAGCTGCAGCAGTTCCGGGTGTGGCTGTTCGTGGTCCAGCGCGACGTGCGGCAACTCGCCGGGCGAAAACCATTGCTTTTCAGCGGGGTCCGGCGGCGGAAACAACGCGAGGGCCTGCGCGCCCGAGAGGGCCGGCACGACCTGCTTGAAATACACGTCGCTCATGGCCTGACGTTCCTGCTCGACCTTCTCCGGGGCCAGTTGCCCGCTCTGCGCGGCTACCTCGCCCGAAACCTGGTTGAGCAAGGCCACGATCTCGCTCGCGCGAGCGCCATGCGGGTCCGTAATCGCTGCGGCAAGCGCGGTGCCCTCGGGCGCGGTGAAGCGCGCGCGCGCGAAGTCCAGGAACGCGGTCAGGTCCTCGAAACGCAAAAGGTTGTGCGCCAAATCCAGTATCTGCTGCTCGACGCCGACGCGCTGGCTGGCCTCGACCGAATCAAAATGCCGCGCCAGTTCGAGCAGCCGCTCGCGGCCGGGAAACAACTCGTTGTACGCATAGCGGTCCCGCTTCTTGGCGTGGGGCGCCACGCCGATAGCGTCGATGGCGTCGTAGGTGCTGACCAGGAAGCATGGGTAGGCTTTCGCGGCATCCGGGTAGAACAGGCAGTCGAGCATCCATTCGAGATGGCCGCGCCTCTCGCCCGAGGGCAGGCTCAGCGTGCGCGACCCGTTCAGCGCGAGCAGCGTGAACTGCGCGAACGTATCGAGCGGCTTAACGCGGCCCCCGTCCTGTACCGGCAACGTAGCGAAGAGGTCGAGTGTTTCCCGGTTCCAGGGCGGGGCGGCCGGCTGCGCGAAGGCCGGCACGGCACAGGTCAGGGCCAGCCCGGCAATCCACCAACAAGAAAACCGCTGCTTCATGAACGTTTCCTCTGCTCGCGCCGGAGATGGCCATACAAACGCTGAATGAAATGAAGCGACAAGCCAAACGAGATGATGATGCACGAATAGAGCGGCCACTGGTCGGCGGGATTGTTCACCACTTCGAAGACACTGTACATGCGGTCATTCGGGCCGGCGTCTTTCGGACCAAACGACGCCTGAAACAGCGTGTAGCCCTTGTGGCGCAGCGGCTCATTCATCCGGATTTCCACCTGACGCCGCACGTCGCCTTCAACCTGCGTGACCACGCTCTCGTAATTGCTGGCCATGCGCGTGCCCGGATGCTGCTCGTGGATGAACTTGTCGAGCACTATCGTGAACGGCGTCTTCCAGCGTTGCCGCCGCAGGTCGATGCTCCAGGCCGAATCGCCAATATCCACCACCCAAGGTATCGCCCCCCCACGCGCCGACCAGCCCCACAGGATACCTTTCTGCGCCTGTTCCTTCGCCTTTTCAATGACAACGGCGTAGGCGCCCGGGATATTCTGTTCGGCCTCCCTGCTTTTCGCCTGCGGGATGAGAGCGAACCCGTCGACGCCGTGAGCCAACCCGGATGCCGGTTGCACGGCGGCGTTAGGCGCGAAACCTTCTATCCGCAGGTCGAACGGCAGTGCCATGGCATGAAAGGTGCGGCTGTCTTCCGGGCCGAGGCCGGCAAAATGCTCCTGCGGGATGACCCACTGGCGGCCCTCTGTATTCGCGCCCACTTCCGTGACGGCGATTTCCCAGTCGTAATAGCTCTCGAATTCGTCGCTGCTTTCGCCTTCGTACAAGGTCATGTGCCCGCGAATGCTTAAATGATACGTGACCAGTCCGCCCAGCAGCATCAAGAGGATGCCGCTGTGGGCTATGAGCATTCCGGGGCGCGTCCAGCTTTTCGGCGCGCGGACAATCGCGCCGAAAACCAGATTCACGAAGAGCAAAGCCATCACGAGGTATGCGCCCGGCAGGGGAATGGGCACGGTATCGTACAACTCATAAATGACGTAGAAGGACTCGAAGTATTTTTTCTGAGCGTCATAGAGGCCGTGGTCCACCTGCTCGAGCGTGCCCAGCAGCGTGAGCAGGAAAAGAAACGCAAGCAGCACGATGGCAAAGCCGTAAGACGCGAGCAAACGGAACAGGTTGCGCACGAGAGTTGACATATTCTTCACTTCAACCGCTTTGCCGCATCGACTTGCAGAATGCGGCGAAGTTGTCCTTTTCCTGGGCCATTTGGGCCTCAGGTCCCACCATAATCACAAACAGCGTGCTTTCCTTGTACGGGGCCACGAGACCAAGGAACAATTGGCCCGGCAGCGTCGCCCCGGACATCCCCGTGTAGTCCCCTTGAATCTCGACGTACACCGCCTCGCGCCCCAGTATGGGCCAGCGCGGCAGCGCGGCCAGTTCCTCCGCGCTGAGCGGGGGCTGGTTCATCTGGTCGCGCCAGCGGTTGATGTTGGCGTCCACGCCGCCCGCCGTGCCCGAAAGCATGAAGGCGCGGCATTCACACACCCCGTCGTGCGCAGTATAGGTGACCAGGCGCATTGGTCTCGCGGGGGCCTGTTCCCAGCCGGCAGGCGTATCCCACTGCAGTCCCTGTGCGCCATTCGCGGGCGCTTCCGCGGCCTGCCCGGCCTGCGCCTCGCGCAATGATTCACAAAAGGCCTCGAAACGGGCCGTTTCCTGCTCGACTACGGAAGCGGGGCCGGTCAACCGCACAAAATAAGACTGACCGCCCTGCACGGCAGCAAGCGCGAGCATCATGTAGTCCGCCTCGTTCCGGTCGCCTTGCATGCCTTGGTACGTGCCACGCATCGAGACATAAGCTGCCTCTTTGCCCAACAGCGTCTTGCGCGGCAACGCGGCCAGCGCAGCTTCGTCCATGGGTTCAAAGCTCATCTGGCCGCGCCACCGGTTGATGTTGGCCAGGAGGCCCCCGCCTTCCCCGCCAAGCACGCTCAAATAGCACTCTGTGGCGGGGTCGCCGGCAATCCGGAAATTCGCCTGGCGCATCTGCGTCGGCGGCAATTCCTCCCATCCCTCCGGCGTGTCCCATGCAAAGGACATGGCGGATGCTCCGGCCATGGCGTCCATGCCCGTCATGCCGCCCATGGCGGCATGTGGGTTGGCCCCAGTGCCGAACCGTTCCGCCGTGCTTAACCTGGGGGGCGCCAGGTCGTGGGAATCCGCCTGCCTGGTTTCCGTAATCTCGCGCCGGGATACGCTGCCCCCGCTGCAATAACTGAGGAGAACCGCCAAGGCCCCCGCACCTATAAGACACCATCTCGCATACTTCATGGTCTGACGATTTCCGAGCCGCGACCCTCGTGTGGCAACTCTTGTCCGCAACGCGGCTGACTTGCTGAACATCGGCACCAGCTACAGGCTTGGCGCAACTAGGGTTAGATAACACGATACTCTATCTTAGCGGTAACAATTCAGTCAATGTCATCATTCCCACAGTACATGCCACAATCGATGCTCGAGGTCTTCAGTCTGGAAAACGCCCGGAAGCCGGGTTTGCGAGACGGACTCGCGTGTCCTTATAGTGAGCCAATTGCGATTGAGGTGCAGGCATGCGTCGTGTTTTGCGGGTCTCTCTGGTACTTCTGGCGCTGGTGACCGCCGTCTTGGCGGCCGTTGCGGCGTATCCCTTCCTGGTCGCCGGCACGGAGACGCTCGTGCTTGATGACACGGCGCGGACCGCGCTTACGGCGTCGCGCGGGCTTGCCTTCGCGCAACTGAACGACGGTTACACGCATTATGTATGGTCCGGACCGGCAGACGGCCAGCCGGTCGTTCTGGTGCATGGATATACGGGGCCGATGCGGCTGTGGGAGGGCACGGCGAAGGCCCTCGCGGACGGCGGGTTCCGCGTGTTGCGTTATGACCTGTTCGGACGCGGTTATTCGGACCGGCCGGACGCCCGTTACGACGCGGACTTCTTTGACCGGCAACTTCTCGAATTACTGGATGCACAGCAGGTAACGGGACCGGCCAACCTCGTCGGGCACTCGATGGGCGGGGCAATCGTGGTGGGGTTCGTCGACCGCCACCCGGAGCGCGTGTGGTCGTACGTGCTCATGGCCCCGGCGGGCTTCCCCCTGCACGAGCCCCTGCGCTATCGCATGCTGCACTGGCCGGGCGTCGGTGAATGGTCGATGCGCATGTTCGGGGACGCCACGCTCGTGCGGGCGCTCGACCGCATGGGCGTGCCGGAGAACGACCCGTACCGGCGCGACTACGTCGAACAGATGCGCTACCGCGGGTACAAGCGGGCGCTGCTTGCCACGCTGCGCCACATGCCGCTGCTGACGCTTGAACCGGTATACCGGCGCGCCGGCGCGTCAGGCAAGCCCGCCATGCTGCTTTGGGGAACGAAAGACCACGTGCTGCCCTTCGACCACCACAAGCGGGTGCGCGCTGCCATGCCGGGCATCGAGTTCTATGCCATAGAGGACGCGGACCACACCATGCAACTGGAGCAGCCGGGCGTCGTGCATGCGCTGTTGGCGGGATTCCTGTCTCGCGTGAATGGCGGAAGCTATATTGCACCGGCGGGGGGCAGGTCTTCGACCACGGCGGCGGTGCCGTAGGCGATGATTTCGGCCATGCCTCCCGAGATGGAGGCTGTGCCAAAACGCATGTCGACGATGGCGTTTGCCCCGAGCTTGCGCGCATCTTCCATCATGCGATCGAGCGCCTGTTCGCGGGCTTCGGCAAGCATCTTCGTGTATTCGGGTATCTCGCCGCCGACGAGGTTGCGCAGTTTGGCCAGAATGTCCTTTCCCAGGTGCCGGCAGCGCACGGTGCTGCCGCGCACCAGACCGATAGTCTCGGTCACCCGCTTGCCCGCAATGGACGAAGAGGTAACAATGATCAATGACGGACCTCCCGGCTGTACCGGTCCGTGCGCGCCGCGCGCAGCCGCTGCCGCAGCACGGAAACAAACAGGATGCCAAGACCGATAATTGGGGCCGCGATCAAAACCTTGACCAGCGCATTGGCCCACTCACCGGCAAGAAAATGATAGATGCCATAGACGGACAGGAGCAAAGCGCCGGCGGTCAGCGCCAGCCATCCCGACCGACGTTCCAGGCGGTTGTAGACGCCATTGACGAAACCGTCCCACACATCCTCGGGCGGCGCTTCGCGCGCGAACGCGGCGGCGGTGCCTACGGCAAGCCGTTGCATGGCGTCGAACTCGCGCCGGCATGCCGTGCAGGCGTCCAGATGGGCTTCAAGGTCGCTGCGGTCTTCCGAAGACAGCTCTCCGTCGAGATAACCCGAGACCAGTACCTGATAGCGCTCACACGGTTGTGTCATGACGTCGTCCAGCAATACCCATCCCCATAGAGGATTACACCGGCGCGGCGGATATATTCGCCGCGGACCGGTCCTGTTGTTCCAGCACCCGCCGCAGACTCTTGCGCGCCGCATGCAATCGCGACATCACCGTGCCCTCGGGCACGCGCAGGCACGCGGCTATCTCCGAATAGGACAGTTCCATGAAATGGCGCAGCCGCAGGATTTCGCGGTGCTCCGGGCTGAGCCGGCTCATGGCCGCCGCGATGGATTCCCGCAGGTCATTGCGTTCCGCGGCCTCCCCGGGACCGGGGCTCGGATCCCGCGCGTCAAAACCGCTCTCAACCAGGTCTTCGAGCGACTGCTCGCCTCGCCTGCGCCTGCGTTTGAGGTGGTTCAGGCATGTGTTGCGCACGATTTGATACAACCACGGATAGAACGGCATGCCGGGTTTGAACCGGCCCATGGCGCGAAACGCGCGCGCAAACGCTTCCTGGGCCAGTTCCAGCGCGTCTTCGCGGTTGCCGACGATACCGTAGGCCGCGGCATAAGCGCGACGCTGATGCGCGCGCACGAGGACGCCGAACGCCGCGCGGTCGCCTTTGCGCGCCGCGGCAAGCAGACCTTCTTCGTCCTCGAGATGCTTCTCCATAATACCCGTGCCCATCCGGAACAGCAGCCCAGTTTATGCGGATCAGAGTATACGCGCGCAGCACATTACGAGGAAAACCACCGCTGTCGCGGCGGGGACCCCTCACGCTGTTTCGGCCGCAATGGCGGACGCCTGTACGGGTGCATCGGGGGCCTGCGGCGCGGCGGACCGGTTCAGCCGCCCCTCGAGCCACGTGATTAACATCATGTAGAGCACCATCCCGAGGAGGGCGCAGGACATGTCGAACGCTATGGGAAAGCGCCACCCCACGTAGTTGTACCGCTGGCCAATGACGCCAATCGCGATGAGATAGATGAGGCCCGCGGCACGGTAGGGCGAATCGATGCGCAGCGCAAAAAACAGAGCCGGGATAACGAGCATCATGTAGTAATAGTGCGTCGGCGCGACCAGGAAGAACACGGGCACGAAGCTGTACACGATCGACTCCGCGTCTTCGAGATAGCGGGTCAGGTACCCGGAGACAAGCAGCACCACGGCCTGAATGCCCCACCAGACGTGTATCCATTGCGCCTGGAACTCCTGGAGCTGCGCCTTGTAGGTCCACCAGTCGACGCCGCGCGGCACCAGGTCGAACGTGCCGAGGAACAGGTAGCGGAACCCGACCCGCCACGTCGAGATGTCGTTATTGTGATAGCCGATCTTGTCGAAGAACTCGCGCCATTGGTGCAGCCCGCCCGCATACAGGACCGATGCGCCAACCAGCAGGCCGCCCGTAACCGCGAAGGCGGCGAAGAACTGGAAATGCTTCCACGGCATCCGGCGCGTGCGCACGAGTTCGACGATACCGCGCGCGCCCATGCCGAATGCGAAGATGATGGGGAAAATGCGCGCGAGACCCGCGTAGGCCATGAGCCCGCCCGCGGTCTTGTACCAGCCCTTCTTGACGAATGCCGCTCCGAGAATCGTCAGCATGATCCAGTCCGTACGCAAGTATGCGGCTTTCATCGTCGGGGACTGCATCGTCAGGAAGTTGATGCCGAAAAAGGCGGCGGCCAGCAGGCCGGCGCGGTGGCCAAAGGCCCAGCATGAGGCCAGCAACGCGAGCAGGATGAGCCCCGGGTCGAGCAGCGCCAGCGCATGCATGCCCCTGAGGTT
>JAGMZX010000131.1:8178-17269 GCA_018005585.1 Candidatus Hydrogenedentota bacterium
AGTTGATGCCGAAAAAGGCGGCGGCCAGCAGGCCGGCGCGGTGGCCAAAGGCCCAGCATGAGGCCAGCAACGCGAGCAGGATGAGCCCCGGGTCGAGCAGCGCCAGCGCATGCATGCCCCTGAGGTTATCCGTGTTGACCGCGTTGCTGAGCAGCCCGCCGGTCAGGCCCCAGACCGGCGTCGCATTGTAGCCCTTGTCGCGCAGGATGCGCGACCAGCGGCTCGCGCCCAGATTGCGCTTGAAGAACTGAATGTCCTTCACGAATTCGGCCCAGCGCTCCCGGGAAAACGGCGCCTTGATTTCCTTTTCGCGCTTCAACACGGCCGCCACGGCCACATAGCGGCCCGTTGCGAGTTGGCGCACCGTGGGCGCGGAGTAGAGGAGCTTGGTCTCGTTGTCCGCGATGATCGAGGCCTCGTACAGGCCGGCATAACCGATTTCCGGGGCGTACTTCGCGCCAATGTAATAATGGTAGAACTCGTACTCGTTGAAATAGTGCTTGCTCAGCCACGGATAGAAACTCGTGTAGTTTCCCAGCGAGCAGACCGCCAGGCCCAGAAGCGGCACCACGAGCAGCCCTCGCAAAAACGAGAGGCGCCAGCGCGAGATCGCCACGTAGACCAGGCTCAGAAGGATGGTCGCTGAAGCAATCGTGTTGAACAGCCCCGGCCGCATGCGCAGGAATGCCGCGCGAAACCGTTCGTAGGGCGTGCCGGGCACCGCAGCGCGCGAAACGGGGATATGGGGCGGCCGTCGCGTCAGACCAGGCGCCGCGGGCATGCCCACACCCGGCGATACAGGGGCCTGGAACAGAGGCGCCTCTTCCTTGGTGGGCGGGGCTTCTGCGTCCTCCTGAGCAAGCGCGGGCCGGGCCAGGAAACACGCCAGCAGTCCGGCAAGCAACGCGAGCGACGCGCGGAGGACCGCGCCCCGCCGGTCCCGCGAAGGGATGCACCCGTGCGCAGCTATGTGAGGACAATGGAGCACAAACCCCTCCTCGCATTCCCGGTCACCGGAACGACCATATCATGCAATATGAGGGAAACGCGCGTATCATATACGGCGATGCAGGTGCTATCAACCGCGGATGGAACCCAGCACGAGTACGAGCACAAAACGGGACGGGGCGCATGAGCAAGCCGGTAGTCCGAATAGAAGCGCGAATCTACGGCGCCGTGCAAGGGGTCGGTTTCCGGCCCTTTGTGTACCGCACGGCGATGGCGCTCGGGCTTTCGGGGTCCGTGCGCAACACGACGGAAGGCGTTCTGCTCATCGCCGAAGGGCCGCGAGAGCAACTCGAAGCCCTGCTTCTTCGCCTCGAACGCGAGAAACCGCCGCTGTCGCTTATCGAGCGCATCGACGCGCATTGGGGCCGCTCTGACCGCCTCTCTGGCTTCCGCATTGAGCACAGCACTGCCGCGGGCGCGTCCGCCGCGCATATCCTGCCCGACGTGGCCACGTGCGCCGATTGTCTGCGCGAGATACGCGATCCAGATGACCGGCGGTACCGCTATCCATTCACGAACTGCACCCACTGCGGGCCTCGCTTCACGATCATCCACCGGTTGCCGTACGACCGGCCAAACACGTCCATGCATGGTTTCACGATGTGCGCCGAATGCCGCACCGAGTATGAGGACCCGGCGGACCGCCGCTTCCATGCGCAGCCGACGGCCTGTCCCGCCTGCGGGCCGCATCTCGAACTGTGGGACGCGCGCGGCGCGGCACTCGAAATGCGCGACGCCGCCCTGCGCCGGGGCGCCGCCGCGCTGCTGGAGGGACAAGTCGTCGCGGTGAAAGGCCTGGGCGGGTTTCACTTGATGGCCGACGCGCACAGCGGGACGGCCGTGGCGCGCTTGCGGCTGCACAAGCATCGAGAGGAAAAGCCTTTCGCGCTCATGTATCCCGGTCTCGACATGGTCCGGCGGGACTGCGTGGTGCCGGCGCTCGAAGCCCAATTGCTGGAATCGCCGGAAGCGCCCATCGTCCTGCTGCACCGGCGCGACGGGGACGCGCTCGCGCCGAACATCGCGCCCGGCGCGCCGCGTTATGGCGTCATGTTGCCCTGCACGCCGCTGCATCACCTGCTGCTGGGCGAAGTGGGCGGGCCGGTCGTGGCAACCAGCGGCAATCTGAGCGAGGAGCCCATCTGCATCGACGAACGGGAGGCGGTCGAACGGCTGCGCGGCATCGCGGACTTGTACCTCGTCCACAACCGGCCCATCGTGCGGCACGTGGACGACTCGATTGTTCAGGTGGTGCTCGGCCGCGAGATGGTCCTGCGCCGTGCGCGCGGTTACGCGCCTCTGCCCATCCGCGTCACGCCGGACGGGCCCCCGTTGCTCGCGGCCGGGGGCCATCTCAAGAACACGGTCGCCGTCGCCAAGGACGGGAACGTCTTCCTCAGCCAGCACATCGGCGACCTGGAAACACCGAAGGCGTTCGACGCTTTTCTCGAGGCCGCGCGCTCGCTCGAAACCTTGTACGAGGTGCGCCCCGTGCACGCGGCATGCGACCTGCATCCCGACTACCTGAGCGCGAAACACGCGCGCAGCCTCGGCCTGCCGGTCACGGAGACGCAGCATCACTACGCCCACGTCGTGGCGTGCATGGCAGAGCACGGTCTCGACGGCACGGTGCTCGGCGTATCGTGGGACGGCACGGGGTATGGTCCCGACGGCGTGGTCTGGGGCGGCGAATTTCTGCGCGCGACGCGGTGTGAGTTCGAACGCGTGGCGCACTTGCGCCCGTTCCGCCTGCCCGGCGGCGATCGTGCGGTGAAGGAACCGCGCCGGTCCGCGCTCGGGATGCTGTATGGACTGTACGGCGGCGCAACCGCGGAACAGGCGGACCTCGCACCGTTGCGCGCCTTCCAGGGTTCAGAGCTGCGCCCGCTGCTGCGGATGCTGGCCACAGGCGCGCATGCGCCTCTGACCACCAGCGCGGGGCGGCTCTTCGACGCCGCTGCCGCGCTGCTCGGCCTGCGCCAGTACAGCGCCTACGAGGGCCAGGCCGCCATGATGCTCGAATACGCGGCCCGCCGCTGCGAGGACGAATCCCCGCGCTACGCATTCGCCCTGCACACGGACGCGCAACCGCAGGTTCTCGACTGGGCGCCCGTGGCCCGGGCGGCGGTCGGCGACGTGCGCGCGGGCATTGCTGTCGAGCGCATTGCGCTGGGTTTCCATGCCGCCCTCGCGGATGCTATCCTGACGGTCGCGCAGGCTTGCGGCCTTGCAGATATCGTCCTGACGGGCGGCTGCTTCCAGAACGTCCTGTTGACCGAACTGACCGCGCCGCGCCTGCGCAAGCATGGTTTCCGCGTATTTCTGCATCATCGTGTGCCGCCCAACGACGGCGGCATAGCTCTGGGTCAAGCGGCGCACGCGTTGGGGCGGCTGCGGAACGCAAAAGGACACGGCGATGTGCCTGGCGATACCCGGTGAAATCCTGAGCATCGACGAATCCGACCCGCTGGCGCGCAACGCGCGCGTGAGCTTCGGCGGCGTGGTAAAAGAGGTATCTCTGGCGCTCGTGCCCGAGGCGGCGGCGGGCGCCTATGTGCTCGTGCATGCCGGGCTCGCCATCAGCGTCGTGGACCAGGAAGAGGCGCGGAGCATCCTGGAAACGTTCGCGGCGCTGGACGCCCTGGACGACACGGAGGCCGCGGGCCCGTGAAATTCCTCGACGAATACCGCGACGGCGCCACGGCGCGCCGCATCGCCGCCGCCATCCGCCGCACGTTGACGCGGCCGCGCACCCTCATGGAAATCTGCGGCGGGCAGACCCACGCCATTGTGCGGTTCGGTATCGACACTCTGCTGCCGCCGGAATTGACGCTCGTTCACGGGCCCGGCTGCCCCGTCTGCGTCACACCCGTCGAACTGGTCGACAAGGCCGTCGCGCTGGCCCGCCGCCCGGAGGTGGTCTTCTGCTCCTTCGGCGACATGCTGCGCGTGCCCGGCACCGGGACGGACCTGCTCGGCGTCAAGGCCCGGGGCGGCGACGTGCGCATCGTCTATTCGCCGCTCGACGCCGTGAAACTGGCGCACAAGCACCCCGGCCGCGAGGTCGTGTTCTTCGCCATTGGGTTCGAGACGACCGCGCCCGCGAACGCACTGGCCGTGCTGCAAGCCCAGCGCGACGGGCTCCGCAACTTCTCGATTCTCGCTTCGCACGTGCTCGTGCCGCCCGCCATCGAGGCGATCCTGTCATCCGAGGCATGCCGCGTCCAGGCGTTCCTTGCGGCGGGCCACGTGTGCGCGATCATGGGCTGGGCCCAATATGAGCCAATCGCCGCGCGCTATCGCGTACCGATTGTGGTCACGGGTTTCGAGCCGGTCGACATCCTGTACGGCATTCTGATGTGCGTGAGGCAGTTGGAGGCGGGCAGGGCGTCCGTCGAAAATGCCTATGCGCGCTCGGTGCGGCGCGAGGGTAACGTCCATGCGCTGCGCGCTATCGAAACCGTGTTCGAGACGGCCACGCGGAAATGGCGCGGACTGGGCGAAATCCCGAACAGCGGATTGCGCCTGCGCGGGGAATTCCGGTCATTCGACGCGGAAACGCGTTTCGACCTCGGCGAAATCACCGCGGAGGAATCGCCCGAATGCATAGCGGGCCTCGTGCTCCAGGGCATCAAGCGGCCCAACGAGTGCCCGGCCTTCGCGCGCCGCTGCACGCCGGAGCGCCCGCTCGGCGCGCCCATGGTCTCAAGCGAAGGCGCGTGCGCCGCATACTTTCGTTATCGACGGACCGATACGGAGGCCGTTTCATGAGCACGCCGGACGCTTTCTCGCTGTCTTGCCCGATCCCGCACGCCTCCAGCCCGGTGATCACCATGGCCCACGGCGGCGGCGGCACGGCCATGCACCGCCTGATCGAGGACGTGTTCTATCAGGCGTTCCAGAACCCGGTATTGGCGCAACGACACGACGCGTCCCGGCTCGACGTCGCGGGCGCGCGGCTCGCGTTCACGACGGACTCCTACGTCGTGCAGCCCCTCGAATTCCCTGGCGGCGATATCGCGTCGCTGGCGGTACATGGCACCGTGAATGACCTGGCCATGGCCGGCGCGCGGCCCCTGTGCCTCAGCGCGGGCTTCATCCTCGAGGAAGGCTTCTCGATCGAGACGCTGCGCCGGCTCACGGCGTCGATGCGCCGCGCGGCGGACGCGTGTCGCGTGTGCATCGCGACGGGCGACACGAAAGTCATTGAGCGGCGCGGCGCGGGCGACGGTCTGTTCATCAACACGGCGGGCATCGGCGTCATCGAGCACGACCGCGTCATCGGGCCGGCTGAAGTCCGCCAAGGCGACACGATACTCGTCAATGGCGACTTGGGCCGCCACGGGATCGCCGTGATGGCCGTGCGCGAGGGCCTCGAATTCGAGACCGCCATCGAAAGCGACTCCGCGCCGGTCGCGCACGCCGTGCTCGGCCTGCTCGACGCGGGGATCGAGGTGCATTGCCTCCGCGACCTGACGCGCGGCGGGCTGGTCAGCGCCGCCAACGAGATCGCGCAGGCGGCGGGCGTTGGCCTGCACTTCCGGGAGACGGACATACCCGTGCGCGATGACGTGCGCGGCGCATGCGAGCTGCTCGGTTTCGACCCGCTCTACGTCGCGAACGAGGGCCGCTTTATGGCGATAATCCGGGCGGAAGATGCGCCACGCGCGCTGGAACTGCTCCGGGACCATCCGCAGGCGCCGCAGCCCGCGGTCATCGGCGAAGTGCGCGCGGAAACGCCCGGGCGCGTCACCCTGGAAAGCCGCATCGGCGCGCAGCGCATCCTCGACATGCTCAGCGGCGAACAACTGCCGCGCATATGCTGACCCCACGCCGGCGCTGGGCGGTCACTCCTCTTCCGCGGCCTTGTCGCGCGCGTCGAAACGGTCGAGGCGCGCCTTGAATTCGCCTTCTTTGCCGCGGTCCGTGGGGTGGTAATACGTGCCGCGCGCCACGCCGTAATCCTGGCTCACGTAGCCCTCCTCGAAGTCATGACTGTACTGATACCCCTGGCCGCGGCCAAGCCGCTGCGCGCCGGGGTAGTGCGTGTCGCGCAGGTGCGCGGGCGTTTCGATGGTTTTCCGGTCGCGCACGTCTTTCAAAGCGGCATCAATGGCCATGTAGGCCGCGTTGCTCTTCGGCGCGCAGGCCACATACGTCGCCGCATGGGCCAGGATGATCCGTGCTTCGGGCATGCCGACGAATTCGCAGGCCTGCCAGGCCGCCGTCGCCACCACGAGCGCCATGGGGTCCGCATTGCCCACGTCTTCCGAGGCTGCAATGCAGATGCGCCGCGCAATGAACCGCGGCGTTTCGCCCGACTCAATCATGCGCGCCATCCAGTAGACCGCCGCGTCGGGATTGCTGCCGCGCATGCTCTTGATAAACGCGGACGCCGCGTCGTAATGCTCGTCGCCCGTGCCGTCGTAATGGAGCAGCTTGCGCGCGATGGATTCTCGGGCAACGTCGAGCGTGACGTGGATGCGCCCCTCCTCCGGCGGCGTGGTCAGCAACGCGACCTCGAGCGCATTCAGCGCGCGCCGCGCGTCGCCTTCCGCATAATGGGCGAAATGCGAGAACGCGCCGGCGTCCACGTCGATGCGCGTGTCGCCCATGCCGAGGTTCGGGTGCGCAAGCGCCCAGCGCAGAAGGTGAACAACATGTTCGTCTTCGAGACGCTTGAACTCGAATATCTGTGAGCGCGACAGCAGCGGCGCGACCACGGCAAAAAAGGGGTTCTCCGTCGTGGCGCCGATCAGCGTGATGGCCCCGTTCTCGACGTCGGGCAGGAGCGCGTCCTGTTGCGCGCGGTTGAAGCGATGGATTTCGTCCACAAAGACGATGGTGCGGCGCTGTTCCTGGATGCGCCGGTGTTTCGCCGCCTCGATCAGTCCGCGCAGGTCTTTCACGCCCGATGTAACGGCGTTCAGCGGCTCGAACGCGCTTTTTGTGCGCATGGCAATGATGCGCGCCAGGGCCGTCTTGCCGCAGCCGGGCGGCCCGTACAGCAGCAGCGACGTTATCCGGTCCGCCTCGATGGCGCGGCGCAACACCTTGCCTGGCCCGAGGATATGGTCCTGGCCCACGATCTCGTCCAGCGTACGCGGGGCAACACGGCGCGCGAGGGGCGCCTCCTTTTTCAGCCGGTCCGAGGCCGCATGCTCAAAAAGGTCTGTATCCATAAGGCCATCCTAGCCCCGCTTGTCGCGCCGAAGCAATCGCGCGGGGCCGCGCGGGGCGGGAATATCCCCTGCCCGGGGACTGTTGACCATGCGGACGGGCAAAAAGGAGCGCCTCAGGTTGTCTGGCGCGGAAAGGAGTCTGAGAATGAGTGAACACATGGAAAAAGAGACTACTTGTGCATGTTCGTGCGGTGCATGGCGCAATCGCGTCATAGGTATCGCCGTGTTTGTGGCCGCTCTCGTGGCGGGCGCGGGTTTCCTGACCTCGGGCGTATTCGCCGGCGACGGCGCCGAAGGGACAGGCACGTGCTCGAAGAGCAAAGCGGCATGTCCGCTCAGCGGCGGCTGCGGCGAAAAGGCCAAGGCAGCTTCTTCGGAAGCCGAACCTGCCCCGTCGGCCTGCTGCCCGGCTGAAAAGGCGAAGGCCGCCTCCTCCGAGACGGAATCCGGCGGTTCCTGCTGCCCGGCGAAGGCCAAGGCAGCTTCTTCCGAAGGAGAATCTGCACCGGCTTGTGCGCCAAAGAGCGGCTGTTGCGCGGACAAAGCGAAGGCGGGTTCCTCAGAAGCGGAATCGGGTTGCTCGCCGGCCGGAAAGACCGGAGCATGCGCCAGTGACGCCCCGGCCTGCTCGGAAAAGACGTCCGGCGAATCCGCCACGTAATTCGTGGATAGGTAAGTGCGCCACCCCGTTTCGCGGGGCGGTAAGTCAAATACGCTCTCCGCGCCGGGACAGGCTACAAGGCCTTTCCCGGCGCTCTGCTATTGTCCGAGCACTTTGCGGCAGATCTCATTGAGCATCTTGCCGTCGGCGAGGTCGCCCATTTCCTTCTTGAGCGCGCCGGTCAGCTTCCCCGCGTGGTTCATGTCCGGGTGTTCCGCCAGGAAGGCGCGGACCCGCTCCTCAACCTGGCCGGCGCCAAGCTGCTTGGGCAGAAACTCCTCGAAGATGGCGATTTCAACTTCCGTCTTTCGCGCTACTTCCTCCTGACCAACGCTGCGGAAGGTCTCGATTGAGTTGTGGCGCTTCTTGATCTCGCCGCGCAGCGCCGCGACGGCGTCTGCCTCCTCGAGTTCGCCTTTCGGCCCCTCCTTCTCCTTCAACAACAGGGCCCCCTTGGCCATGCGCAGGCATTCGAGCCGGTCGTGGTCCTTGTTTTTCATCGCCTCTTTGATGGCGTCTTGTATGGCTTTCTTGATACTCATGGCGCGGCTCCTTTTCCCTGCGTGAATGTATCCCTCATGCGTTTCCGGATGCAACAGCGCTCACAAAAGCGGCGCGGCGAGTACGGCAAGCCCCTCCGCCCACTCGCGGACCCGGCCCGCCGGCGCGTCCATAACCGGCTCGGAGGCCGCGGCGAGTTCAGACACCCATGCCGCGATATGCGCAATTTCAGGCCGCCAATAATGGAGAAGCGCAATTTCGAAATTGAGATACATGCTGCGCATGTCCAGGTTGGGCGACCCGGTAATAGCGAGGGTATCGTCGAATAGCACCACCTTCGCGTGGACCATCCTCGGGTATGCGTATATCTTCGCGCCCGCGCGCAGCAGTTGCCGCACGGCCGGGCCGCGGGCCAGGTCGGGGATGCGATGGTTGGAACGCGCGGGCAGCACGACGCTAATGTTGCGGCCCGCGCGAGCCTGCAGCGCCAGCACTTTCAAGATGGGCTCGTCAGGCACAAAATACGGCGTCACGATCCAGATGCGCTCGCGCGCGTCCATCATGCCCGTCAACATCGCATCATGGAGCGCGTCCTCCGGCACATCGGGGCCACTGGCCACAACCTGCACGGCCGAATCGCCCAACGCAACCGGCGCCGCGGCGGCCGCGGCGCGCGGCACGGCCTGGCCCGTCGCGAATTCCCAGTCGCTCGCGAACACGTCCTCTATGTCCCCAACCG
>JAGMZX010000132.1 GCA_018005585.1 Candidatus Hydrogenedentota bacterium
CACAACGCGGATTCGCGGAATCGGGCATGATGCGGAGCGTGTTCCGGTCGCGAAATGGCACGATTCATGCCTGCCTGTTTTCGTGCCCGGCGGCGGGAATAGCGGGCATGGGCTGAAGGAAATGACCACTCGGGAAGGCGCAAAGCCCGCAATAGGGCCAGAACGGAAACGCAGGTGACCCCGTTCAAAGGTGGTATGATGGGTATAGGACATCGTCTGCTGCTCCTTGCGATACCTTTCTGTTTGGCGACTAAAAGATACCGAAAGCCGGCGACGATGTCCTTTCTCTTGCTCCCGCTCAGGAACTCTCCGACGGAAAAGGCTCCTCCCTCACCGTTGCACTTAGAATGTGAACCCAGGGGTGTCAAAAAGGGGCGCAGTAATTGACAAAAGTGCTGATAACATGGGAAAATAGAAAGGATTGCCTTCGTTAACATACGAGCAGAGGCGCATTGTCATGGGTTTGCGGATAGACATATCCGCCGTGAGTCAGGCGGCATGGCGGCATGCGGCCGGGCGCGAAGCCTCGGGTTCCGCGCGTAGCGCCGGCGAAGAACTTCTCCCGGCGGGTAACGAGCCTGAGGTGAGGGACTGGGAGACGCCTCTGCGCGCGGGCTTTGGTGAAGGCACCGTTTCCATTCCGGGCACGACTTTGCGCGCAATCAACCGCAATTTGCAGGATGCGCGGAGGATTGTGCCAAGCGCGGAGGAATTGCGGTGGGAGACGGCGGCCCGTGTCCGCGAGGAGCGGGAACGCATCGAGGCCGAAGCGAGCCAGAGAGTGGCCGAAGCGGAAGCAGCGGCGCGGCAGCGCGCTCCCGCGCCGCAGGCCGGGGAATCGCCTGTCCAGGCGGTGAGGCCACGGCCCGTTAAGGAAGAGGTTGCTCCCGCGCCGCGGCGCGTGCGGCCGGAGCCGGCGCCGCAGGCCCGCACCTTCCAGGACCAAGCGGAAGCGGTGCTGCACATCCGGAACGCGCAGCCCTCATTGACGCCTCCGCCTGAGCTGGTCTCCGAGGTTACCCAAACGCCGGCCCGGCTGGATGTTCTGGCGTAAGCCTTCCGAATCCGGCTCCGGTCTTCTCCTGTTTTCCCCTGTGTCGGGACCCGCGTCAGGAAATGGGGTCTTTCGCTTGGCGAGTCGAGGCGTTGTTCCCAGAAGTCTTCGAAACGCCCAGAGAGGATCATCTTGCTGCGCGCCAATACCGTATAGTACGGTACTTGGGCCGGACCCAATCGCACGCAACCGTGTTTCCGGAACGTAGCGGGCGCATGCGCGGCGGTTTGCGAGGTCCGAAAGGAGCCGAGAATATGCTGACGCGCGTGGCGCTGTTTCTGGTGGCCGTCTTGATCGTGGCGGGCGTGCTCGTGACCATCTACGCATTGATGGAACGGGAGGAGACACCCCCCCAGACGGTGAAGGAGCCGACGAAAGAGGAACTCATGCCGGAACTGCGCGGATTGGTGGCGCCGTTGCGCCAGGTACTGGCCGCGCCGGTGGGTTCCGGTGTCGTGATGACGCCGCAACTGCGCGACCAGGTCATGAGCGGCGTGCGCGACGCCCAGTTGAAGTACGGGGGCACGCAGGGGGGACAGGAAGCGCTGAGGGCGCTGGCGGACGAGGTCAGCGTGTTGGCGAAAGAGGCGCGTGACACCGAGAAATGGGCGATCGTTCAGGCGTGCATCGACGTCTATGAGCTGCTGGGCCTGACCAGCGTGACTCTGACCCGCATGGACGAGAAGGCGGAGCTGATGCTGGCCATGCCGAAGGTGCGGGTGCTCGGGGTGGTGGATGACCCGACCAAAGAACAGACGTATATTCTCATGCGGCTGATAGACCGCGCCACGCAGCAGTTCGAAAGCCGCCATGTCCGCGTCGGCGAAGAAGTGGACAGCCTCAAGGTACTCGGCATCGTGGGCAACAACACGGCGGTCCGGTTCGCCTATACGAAGATCCCCGACCTCGAGTTCGAGGTCGAAGTCTTCAAGTAGGCGCGGATGCGTCCTCATCGCGCGACACCGGAGCACCGGCGCTCGCGGTCCAATGCCGCGGACAGCATGCGTATTGCGTGCGCAACCTTCGTGGAGGCGCCAGCGGCATGAACCGGCGTACTTTTTTGTTGGAGAGCGGCGCGGCGTGCGCGATGCTCTGGGGGACCGGTACGAGGCGCGCGTGGGGCGCCGAGGCCCGTTTCAGGACCATTACGTACAATCTGCGCGAATGCACAGGCTGGGGTCTGCGCAAGGAGCAGCAGGAACGGCTCGCGCGCCTGCGGCCGCAGCTTCCGGAACGCACGGCGCTCGAACTGGCGCTGTATGACGCGGGCGTGGTCACGCTCATCGAGGCGCCGCCGGAAGACGTGGTGGCACATATGGCGCGGACACTCGGCATGGAATACCGGCACGCAAACGACGCTTCGCCCGGCGCCGTGCTGACACGGTGCAATATCCTCGATTGGAATCCGATGCCGGAGGGCGATGCCGCGCCATACACGAGGGAGCAACGGCCGAAGCACTGCGCGCGCGCTGTGCTCGAAACCGCGCTGGGGCCGGTCATCCTGTACAGCATCCACTTCACGGCGCGCAACGAGGAGCGGCGTCTGCGGGAATTGGCGACATCCCTCAATGTGATGAAGGACGATATTGCGTCGGGACAATCGCTCGTGGTCCAGGGCGACCTGAATCATTCGCAGCAGGCACCCGAGTACGCGCGCTGGGTGGACGCCGGCCTTCAGGACGTGTTCCGGCTCAAGGGCGCGGGGATAGCGCAGACGTTGGGCGCCGCGAAGCCTGCCATGCGCATCGACTACATCTGGGTGCATGGCCCGCTGGCCGCGCAATTGCAGGAATGCCGGGTCTTATTCGAAGGCGCGTTCCGCACCAATCCCGAAGACCCGGGCTCCGTCGGGTTGAGCGACCATCTCCCGCTGATGGCAACGTTCGGCGCACCTTGAACAGCGGGCACATCAATCGCATGTCGAGCACGCGAAGCATCGAAGAGCAGAAGACTTCCAAAGGGACTCCTTCGAATCTCTGCGCCCTTTGCGCATCTGTGTTGTATGTTGCTGATGCATATCTTGCGCACAGAATCGTCGCGAGGGTGAATCCGTCACTGCCCCGCCGGCAGATGCCCGGAATATTCACCAGAACGGCGTGCTTTTCGGGGGCGAATCGGGCAGGGCTTCCTTTTGCGGATTCTCCCAGAACGCCGCTTCCATCTCTTCCTTGCCGGACTCGTACTGTTCGACCGAGACGCTGCCGATCAGTTGCACGGGCAGTTTGGTGTCGAGACTGACAAAGCGGACCCCGGTGCCGCTGGGCAGCACTTCAGGTTCTTGCTCCGTTTTCCATTTTTTCGAGGGCCGTCCGCCGGACCACATCGTCACGATATAGACAATCTTCATGTTGCGCCCTTTCGCGGGTCACAGACCGATGTTCTCATCGAGTTCCTTCAGGTAATCCAGGATAGCCTTGCGGTCCTGTGCGCTGATCTGCGTGAACTGAATGCCCGAGCCGTACCCGTTGTGCTGAGGAATACCCTTTGTCCAGCGCACCTGGCCGCGGGTATTCAGTTGCCGGTCATCGCGGAGGACGACGAGCAGGCTGACCGACTGGCCGATCTCAAGCGGCTGGGCGGTGAACACGGAGGCGCCCTCGGCGCTCAGGTCAAGCAGGCGGCCCTTAATAGGGTGTTGGGCACTGCTCCAGGTATCCATGTGGCCGGGCCGATGCGTGATTTCGAGGCTGAGCTGGACTCTGCAGTCGTGGCGGATCACGCGGCGCCGCTTGTGCCGGAACTCCTTGGACCACAGTTCGCCCCGCGGGTCTGCGTCCTGCTGGGATTGCTGGAGCCGGTCGTGCAACTCGCGGTCGGCTTCGCGCCGGATGGTTTTGCGTCGTTCTTGCGGCACGTAACACCCTCCCGGTTGGCGTTCATCCCGTAGTTGGCGGGCCCATTTTGCCCGACCATTCCGCTCAATACAAGCGCCCTTATGGCGTGAAGAGCCGTTCCGGCGTCAACTCGGTCAAGGGCGCAATGGCGCCGAGCCCGGCCATGTCGATTTTCGACTTGTCGCCCACAATCGAGATTAATTTGGGCTTGTTCCCGATATGGTCCCGGTAGAAGGACATCAGGTCGTCCATATCGCTTTCGATAATACGCTGGAACCGCTCCCGGCGCGGGTCCGGCGTCAGGCCGAGCCGCTCCCACGCCCGGACAACGCCGCACACCTCGCGAAAACCGGCCTTGCCCGTCCGGTACAGATTGATCAGGGAATCCTTGGCGAGCGTGAAGCGGTCCTGCGACACGGGCATCTCGTCAAAGAGGTTCACAAAGGCCGTGACGGCCTCGATGGTCTTGTCTGCTTGGGTTTCGATGCCGCCCGCCATGAGGTACTGATCGCCGCGGCGGTTGCCTGCGCTGAAACGCGCGCCCGCGGAATAGGCGAGCGCGCGCGCTTCGCGCAATTCCTGGAACACGACGCCCGCCATGCCGCCGCCGAAGTATTCGTTGAACAGTTGCGAGGAGGGCGTGAGCGCCTCGTCAAATTCCACGCCGCCGAATTCGATACGGATATGCGCCTGGGCCATTTCCTTGTTAAAGAAGCAGATTTCGGTCTGTTCCGGCGTCCGGGCGCGGAGGAATTCGTAAGGGGGCGGGTCCGTGAGCGGTGCCTTTGCAGGGCACTGATCCGCCAGCGCGGCCTGGACCGTTTCGAGCGGCAAGGACCCGGTGTAAAAGACGGCGCGCTTGTAATCCAGCAAGCCGCGCACGAGCCCGAGCAGTTCGTCCAGCGTCAGGGCCTGTACCGCGGGCCCCGGCAGTCTGCGCAAGTAAGGCGACTGTTCGCCGTAACGGTTATACAAGAACAGCGCCCGCATCAGCGTGTCGGGTTGTTTCTGGGCGTCCTCGCGCGATTTCAGGATGTTCTGCTTCAGTTGCTCCAGCGTGGCGTCGTCCGACGCCGGCGCGCGCAGGCACTCGACGAGCAAGGCCAGCGAAGGCGCGAAATTCTCGTCCAGCCCCGAGATGGACACCATCGTCTCGTCGTCGCCCGCGACAACGGCGAAATCGGTGCCGAGCCGGTACCATTCCTTGCGCAACGCGCCGGGCGCGAGCCGCTCAGTGCCCGCTTTCTCGAGCAGCGCCGCGGCGACGCCGATGCGGTCGTCCTGACGGCGCCCGAGGTCGACGGAGATTGTGAGCGAGAAGAGGTCGTTCAGCGGATTTGGCGCATAATAGAGCATTACGCCGTTCGGGTCTTCGAGCTTCCGGTAGCCGGTCTCGGGATTGACGAATTCCGGCTCGATCGGCGCGGCGGGCATGGCGGCAATCTGCCCGCCAAACTCCGATTCGCGGTTCGGGTCGATTTCAATCGCGGCGAGGCCGGGCTTGTCATACAGCGGCGATTGGTGCGGCGCGTCCTTGCGGTAACCGGCCACGTAACCGCCCGAGAAATACGCCGCCGCGACGCGCATGACGTCTTCCTTCGTGACCCGCTCGAGCCGTTCGAGCTGGGCCACGGCGTGGTCCCAGTCCTCGAAGCCGACGAACGATTCGCGCATCATGCTGACGCGCGCCGCGTTGTCCTCGACGCCGCCTTTAATCCGTTTCTTGAAGTCGTTGATGATTGCGGGAAGAATCCAGTCCTCGAATTCGCCTTTCTTGACGATCTCGAGCTGTTCGAGCAGTAGTTGCTCGACTTCTTCGAGGGTTTGCCCGTCTTTCGGGACACCCCAGAGATATTGGGCGCCGTGGTCGTTCATTTGCGCGGGAAAAGAACCGGCTTCGCGCACGCGCTGCGCCTGGTTCAGGTTCAGGTTGATCAGCCCCGCCGTGGCGTTGTCGAGGATCATGTCCAGCACGAGCAGCGCCTCGGCGTCGGCGTGGCCGCGGGACGCGGTCCGGAAGGCCAGCAACGCGTATTCCTCGCCTTCGTAAGTACACTCGACGTACTCGCGGCCGGAGATCGGGGCTTCCTGCCAGGTCTTTTTTTCGGGCAATTCGGCGGGCTGCCAGGCTGAGAAATAACGGTCGATCACCGCGATAGCCGCGTCGGTGTTGATGTCGCCCGAGATGAAAATGGCCATGTTGTTCGGCACGTAGTACGTAGAGAAAAACCCGCCGATGTTCCGGAGCGAGGGGTTCTTGATGTGCTCCGGCAGGCCGATGGTCGGCTGCTGGCCGTAGGGATGCACCTTGAATAACTGGCGCTCGACCGCGCGGTGGATCATGAAATGCTTGTTGTCGAAGGCGCGGTTCACCTCCTCGCACACCGTTTCGAGTTCCGTCTGGAACAGGCGGAACACGGGCGCCGCGAACCGGTCCGATTCGAGGGCGGCCCAGTGTTCGAGCCGGTTCGCGGGCAGGTCCACTTTGTATACCGTTTCCTCGTCCGACGTGTGGGCATTCAGGTCCGTGGCGCCCATGCCGTTATAGAGCCGGTCGAGTTCGTTGGGCACGGCGTACGCGGCGGCTCGGAGGGAAGCCTCGTTGATTTGCGCGTACAAGGCGGCGCGGCGCTGCGGGTGATGCTCGCGGAAGAGCAGTTCGTACAGGTCTGAAATATAGTCGAGATAGACCCGTTCGCTGGCATAGTCCAGCGTGCCCAGACGCTCGGAACCCTTGAACAGCAGGTGTTCGAGATAATGCGCCAAGCCCGTGGACTCGGCGGGGTCCTGCACGCTCCCGGCGCGCACGGCTATCTCCGCGTAGAACCGGGGCGTCTCGTGATTCTCCGTCAGGTAGACCGTCAGCCCGTTGTCCAGGCGGAAGATGGCGGCGTTCATCGGGTCGTTCGGGTTCGGCGGGTTGACACGCACATAGCCGGCGTGCGCCGCCGCGGCACACAGAACGAGCAGAAACCCCAGGCAGAGGCTGTGTCTTGGCAACGGTCTCATGAAAAGAACCCCTGTTATTCGGTTTGACTGTTCACACAACGAACACGCGCAGACGACGGCCTGTTCCTCAGGCGCCCGGCAGGGTAATCACGCGCTTCTCTTCTTCCGGATTCTGACGGTACAGAATATAGATATGCCCGACCGAACCCACGATATGCGCGCCCGTGCGCCGCGCAAGTTCTTCCGTCCATTCGCGTTTCCGGTCTTTGAAGTCCAAGAACCGGACCTTGACCAATTCGTGGGCGTCGAGCGCCTCCGCGGCCGCGCGGACCAGCGCGTCGGTCATGCCCAGTTTGCCCACCAGGACCAGCGGATTCAAATGGTGCGCCGCGGCGCGCAGGTATTTGCGCTGAGAGCCGGTCAACTCGGTAATCATGGGTGTATTCCCTTCTTCACGGGGCATCACGATAGCGCACACGGCTCCGGCGGGTCCAGCGCCGGGCATGGTCCGGCAATCCACTGCCAATGGCCGGGGCGGATGCATTAGAATCTCCCCGCCATGTGGAATCCTGTATTCGATATCGAGGCGAGCGACGCGGAGTGCGCGGCGCGCGCGGGGCGGCTTGTGCTGCCGCACGGGGTCGTGGAGACACCCCAGTTCATGCCGGTGGGCACGCAGGCGTCGGTCAAATCGCTGAGCGGCGAGGATCTCGAGGCGCTGGGCGCGACGATCATGCTCTGCAACGCGTACCATCTCTATTTGAGGCCCGGCACGGAGGTGCTCGACGCCGTGGGCGGGGTACACCGCTTCATGAGCTGGGACCGGCCCGTGCTGACGGATTCCGGCGGGTTTCAGGTCTTCAGCCTGGCGGCGCTCAACAAGGTGACGCCCGAAGGGGTGTCGTTCCAGAGCCACATCAACGGTTCGCGCCACATGCTGACGCCCGAAAAGGCCGTGGAAGTGCAGATGAGCATCGGCGCGGACATCATCATGTGCTTCGACGAGTGTACGCGCTACCCGGTGACTCGCGACGAGGCCGCGGCATCGATGCGTATGACGCTCGAGTGGGCCGCGCGCTGCAAGCGGCGCTGGGAGGCGGGCGGGGGGCCGGACCAGGCGCTCTTCGGTATCGTACAAGGCAGCGTCTTCGAAGATTTGCGCCGCGAGAGCGCGGAGGCGACGGTGGCGCTCGGCTTTCCCGGTTACGCCATCGGCGGGGTGAGCGTGGGCGAGGACAAGCCGCTGATGCAGCAGGCCGTTGCGTGGACCGCGCCACTGCTTCCAGAAGACCGGCCCCGTTACCTGATGGGCGTGGGGCCGCCGGAGGACATGCTGGACGCCATCGAACAGGGCGTCGACTTGTTTGACTGCGTGATGCCGACGCGCAACGCGCGCAACGGCACCCTGTTCACGGAGCAGGGGAAGATCAACATCCGGAACGCGCGTTATGTGCGCGATTTCGGGCCGATCGACCCGGCTTGCGGCTGCCCGGTCTGCCGCAAGTATTCGCGCGCGTATCTGAGTCATCTGTACCGGGCGGGCGAGATCAGCGCGTTGCGGCTCAATACTTTACACAACCTCGCGTTTATGCTACACTTCACTGCTCGTGTCCGGCAGGCTATTCGCGCAGGCCGGTTCCGGGAATTCAAACGGACCTTTCTCCGGGCGTATTCCGTGTAATTACATCCGCGCTTGGAGTCCTGAAAACCGGGAGCACGCTCTGCGGGGCGTACGACGCACCAGGAGGAATATCACGTGTGGTGGCATGTTTATGCTGCGGCGCAATTGCTGGCGCAGAATGCGCCCAATGCGCCGGACGCGCCAGGCGGGCCGGCAGATCCGGCGACAGGCGGCGGTCAGCCGATGCCGCCCGGCGGTTGCGCCGGCGGCGGCTGGGAGTCGTTGCTGCCGTTCATTCTGATTTTCGCGGTCATGTGGATTTTGTTGCTGTGGCCGAAACAGAAGCAGGAAAAAGAACGGCGGCGCATGCTCGACAATCTGCAAAAGGGCGACGAGGTCGTGACTATCGGCGGGGCATGCGGCACGGTTGTCAGCCTGGGCGAAAGCCACGTGGTGCTGCGGCTGGACAACAACGTGACGGTCAAGTTTCTTCGGAGCGCCGTGGCACGCGTGCTCCCCGCAGAAGGTGAGAAAAAGCGAGATTGAGACATAAGCGCGCCACGCCAGGACAAGAGAGACTGAAACCAGGCGACGCTGCCCGTATGGACTGGAGTTCTCCATGAAAAGCCATTTGTATCGTTCCGTGCTCATTTGGATAACGATTGTTGCGTCGGTCGTCCTGATGTGGCCGACCATCGGCTGGATGCTCCTGCCGGACGACGAGGCCTATGTGGCCTATTCGGGCCTGCCGGAAGCGGAGCGGGCCCAGGCCGAGAAACTGGAACCGCAGCCGGGAACACGACAGGCGCGGCTCGAACAGTGGAAGCAGGAAGACCGCGACCCGGCCCGGCGCAATGCCAACGCGTTCAAGAAATTCTGGTACCGCGTCGTGCGCTGGGCGCAGTGCGACCGCAACATGGTCATCAACCTCGGGCTGGACCTCCAGGGCGGCATCCACATGGTGGTCGGCTTCGACCTCCGGGAACTCTCGCTTGCGGAAAAGCAGGAGGTCGTGCGGAAGTACTACTCCGATGAGGATGTCGAGAGCCTGAGCGAGGAAGAGCTGGACAGCCGCCTGGACGATGTCCGCCCAGCGGTCCAAGACACCATTCAACAGCAGATAGAGCGCCGAATCAACGAGTTTGAGGCGCAGGAACCGGTTATCCAGAAGCTGGGCGAAAACCAGATTCAGATTCAGTTGCCCGGCGAGAAGGATGTGGACCGGGCCATACGTCTCATCAAGCGCACCGCCATCCTGAATTTCCATCTGGTGGCGGGTGCGGATGAGAGCTACCCGATCTTCGGCGCGATTTCCAAGGCCTTTCCGGGCGAATTCAGCGCGTTTCTCAACAAGACGCGCCCCGGCCAGCCCCTGACGTTGCCGGCGGAGAACTTCGAAATCGTGCGGGACGTGCTGGTGCGGGCCAAGGCGCAAGGGGTCATCCCGGCGGAGAAAGAGGTTTTGTTCAGCCCGCCGCCGAAACCGGGCGAGCCGCAGGAATATACGCTGTTCTGTGTGGATAGCGAACCCATCCAGCGCGGCGAAGGTTTGCGGCGTGCCGTAGCGTCGCCGGACAACAGTAACCCAGGGTATTGGCAAATCCTCTTCCAGTTGGACAACGCTTCGGGCGCGCATTTCGGCGAAGTGACCGGCCAGAACATTGGCCGTCCCATGGCCATCGTGGTGGACAACGTGGTTTTGTCCGCGCCCACGATTCGTGACCGGATTACGACCAGCGGCCAGATTACCGGCAATTTCACGGGTGACGAGGCGAGGGACTTGTCCATCGCGCTGAACTCCGGGTCCATGGCGGTGCCTATTCGCGAGGAATTCACGCGGATTATCGGGCCGTCGCTGGGCGCCGATTCCGTGCGCGCGGGCGTGATCTCCTCGTTGACGGGCTTGCTGGCGGTGGCCATCGCGATTGCGGCGTACTACACATCGGCGGGCGTGATTGCGGTCATCTCGCTCGTGTTGAACGCCCTGTACATCGTGGCGCTGATGGCCTATTTCAACCTGACGCTGACACTGCCCGGCATCGCGGGCTTGATTCTGACCATCGGCATGGCCGTAGACTCCAACGTCCTCATTTATGAGCGTATCCGCGAGGAACTGCGGCGCGGTCATTCGCTCGCGGCCTCCGTCGAGGCGGGTTTCCGCCGTGCCGGCGTAACCATCCTCGACGCCAACGTTACAACGCTTCTTGCGGCGTTGATTCTGTATCAGTTCGGCACGGGCCCGGTGAAAGGCTTCTCGGTTGCGTTGAGCATCGGCGTGTGCACGACGGTGTTCTGCGCGCTGGTGGTCTGCCCGGCCATGTTCGATTTCATGCTTGGCCGGGGCTTGATGAAGAAGATCACCATGCTCAGCATGATCAAGCCGGACACGCGCATCCCGTTCATGAAGTACCGGGTTGCGAGCGCCGCAGTAAGCCTGGTCATTATCGCGATCGGGCTGGGCATGTTCTGGTATCGCGGCCAGGACAACTTCGGCGTCGACTTCACGCAGGGCTCGAACGTCGATTTGACCATTGTGGCGGACCGTGACATCGAGGCCGGCGAGGTGCGCGCCGCGCTCGACGCGGCGGGCTTCACCAGCCCGACCGTCCAGGAGTCTGGTCTGGCTACCGATTTCAACCGTTTCCTGATCCGCGTTGGCGACATCAGCGTAGCGCCTGCGGCAAGCCTGACCGAGTCTGCGGATGCGGAGGCGGCGCCGGCGGAAGCGACCCCCGCGGAAGCGGCGCCGGCGGAAGCACCCCCCGCGGAAGCGGCGCCGTCCGGTTCGAGTGAGGCGCAGGAGCCGGAGAGCAACCCCAATACGGGCGAGATTGTCGCGGAGACGGCCGCGACGGAGGTCCCGGCGGCGGAATTGGGCACGGTGGGCGAACGCATCCGGCTGGCTCTGGCACCGCTTGCGAAGGACGGGGCGTACGCCAATGTGAAGATGAACGGCAACGAACAAACCGTGGGGCCGGCAGTGGGGCGTCAGCTTCAGGTCGACGCGATCTGGGCCACGGTCGTTTCCTGGGTGTTCATGATCATCTACTTGTGGCTCCGGTTTGAGTTCCGGTTCGCGGTGGGCGCGGTGGCGGCGCTGGTGCACGACGTGCTGGTCACGGTCGGGTTCCTGGCATTGTCGGGCCGCGAGATTTCGATGACGGTCGTGGCGGCGATTCTGACGATTATCGGTTATTCCGTGAACGATACCATCGTGATATTCGACCGCGTCCGCGAGAATATGCAGCTCTACCGCGGCAAGGGGTACAAGTTCCTGGACCTCCTCGATGTCAGCGTCAACGAGACGCTGGCGCGTACGCTGCTCACTTCGTTGCTGACCCTGCTCACGGTGGTAGTGCTGTATTTCTTCGGCGGCGAGTCGCTCAACGATTTCGCGTTCGCCTTGGTTGTGGGCATGGTCGCCGGCTGCTACTCGACGATCTTCATCGCGAGCCCGGTGGTGTATTACTGGCAGCGGCTTTTCAGCCGTGCGGAAGTCGTGGCGGAACCCGGCAAAGGCGGCGAACCCCAGGGGCGGAACGCACGCCGCAGCCGCAGCCGCGGCCGTTCCGCATAAGCCCAGGGCTCAGGGGAACGCGTGTCAGGGTGAGCGCTCGTGCGTACGGCGCAGGGCGGTATGAATGCCTTGTGCCCCCGGGACGTTACCCGGAATCTTTATCCGTGGTATATACTGGCTCTACTGGCCAAGGGAGCAGCCGCCTAAGGCGGGATGGATCGGCATGAAGGTGATTGTCAACGGCGCGCCCTGCGAGGTGCCCGATCACGCCACCGTGTTCGACCTCGTGCAGAAACTGGGCCTTTCGGTGGAGACCGTGGTGGTGCAGCGCAACGAGGAAATCGTGGATCGGGAACGGTTTGGCGCCACCGTGCTTGCCCCGGATGACGCACTGGAACTCGTGCGCCTCGTGGGGGGCGGCTGATGGACCTTGCGACCCGCATGGAACACTTCCGGGAGAGCGACCTGTATGTCGTTATTTCCGAGGCGTTCTGTGGGGGGCGGCCCGCGCTGGATGTGCTTGACGCGTGCCTGGATGCCGGCGTGCGCGTGGTGCAGTTCCGCGAGAAGGACCTCGAAGACGCGGACCGTTACCAACAGGGGCTCGCGTTCCGGGCCCGCACCCGTGAGGCCGGCGCGCTGCTCATTGTGGATGACCGCCTTGACATTGCGCTGGCTATCGGCGCGGACGGCGTCCATCTGGGCCGCACGGACCTGCCGGTCGAGGCGGCGCGCCGTATTGCGCCGACCCTGATTCTCGGTGCATCGACGCATAACCTGGGCGAGGCGCTGGTTGCCCAGGAAGCCGGGGCCAACTACGTCAACATCGGCCCAATCTTTCCAACCCGGACGAAGTCCGTCCCGACGGGGGCGCTCGGGCCGGGTATGATCGAGGTTATCGCCCCCTACCTGCGCGTTCCGTTCACCTGCATGGGCGGCATCAAGCGGACGAATGTCGACGAGGTGCTGCAGCGCGGCGCTCGCCACGTGGCCGTGGTCACGGCTGTGACCGAAGCGCCCGATGTGCGCGCCGCGGCCGCGGAACTGCGCGCCTTGATACGGGAAGGGCGTGTGAGCCCGTCCATGGCCGCGCAGAATGCGCGATAAGGCCAGCGTCTATCCCCGCCGCCGCCATACCGCGGCGCCCATCGCGCGCATCAAGTCGCGCTCGGCGGGCTCGAACGTGCGCAGCAGCAAGAGCAGCGCAAGATAAGCGACCGCGCCGACGCTTATACCGAGTATCAGCGAGAATGGGGCGGCCGCCAGAAAGACCAGGCTCATCGCGCCGCACGCCAGCAGCGATTTCGACACGAGCGTGGGCAAATGCATGCCGCCGAAGGCGCCGCGGAGGCCAAGAATGAAGAAGCCGCTGATGAACGCATTGGTGAAGACGGCGACAACGGCCGCGCCCGTCGCGCCGTACGCGGGGATGGCGAAGAGATTGCCCGCCACGTTGCACGCCGCGCCCGCGGCGTAGGCTATCACCACAAACCAGTTGCGGTGTATCGCGTAAAAGAACTCCTGGGCGATGCCGTTCAGGTAGAAGAACGGCGTCATGGCCGCCAGCACCTTCAGGACGAAGACGGAACCCTGCGCTTCCGGGTCGCTGCCGGTCAGGATGTCGATGACGGGCTTCGCCGTCAACGCCAGGCCGAAGGCCATGGGAACGGCCGCGAGCAGCGCGAAACGGAGGGAGGTCTTCCTGACGGCCGTATAGTCCTCGGGCGAGGTATGGGAGAACCGGCACAACGCTGGAAACACCGCCGTGCCCCACAATCCGGCAATCATCAGGAGCGGTTCCATGACGCGTTGGGGCGGCGTATAGATGCCGGCTTCCAGGTCGCCGCGGAGGAATTTCAGCAACGACATGTCCGACTTGAAGTAGACAAGGCTGCACAGCATCGCCACAGCGAAGGGATAGCATTCGCGCACCTGCTGCAGCGCCAGCGCCCACTGAAATTGCGGGCGGGCCCAGCCGCATACGCGAAAAGCAAACCACACGCACAGGAGGAACGAAGCGCCCGTGGCAATGAATATGGCCGCGTGCGCCGAGGCACTGGTCGCGGACAGCCGGATCAGACAGTACACGGTCCCAATTTTCAGCACCGACGCCGTCACGGTCACGATCGAGACGAGGTCCATGCGCTCGCGCGCAATCAGCAGGCCCTCGAACGGCCGCTGCCACGCCCACAACAGGACGACCCAGCCGCCGGCAAACAGCATCGAGAGCCGGTTTGGCGCGCTATGCTCGACGTACAGCGCGGAAGCTGCAATGGCGAGCATGACGGCGCCCGAAAGCGCCACCACCACGAAGAAGGCGGTCCACACGTGCGTCCAGGCGAGCGTAGGGTCGCGCGCGATGTCGCGCACGAGCAACCGCTGAATGCCCAGCGTGGCAAAGACGGTGAACAGCGATGTGAATTGCATCGAGAAGCCGAATACGCCGCGCGCCTCGACGTCCATCACTCGGAAAATAATGGCCATCTGCACCAGCGTCAGGGCGAGCGCGACAAACCGGGACGCCACCAGCGACACCAGGTTGAGGCCAATCTTCGTGGCCGTTGCGGCCATGCCTGTTTGCGGGGGCCGGACGCCGGTCACGCGCGGTGCCCTCCCGCGGACAACGACTGGTACACGCCCGCGAGCGCGCGCGCACTGGCCTGCCAGGTGAATGCCGCGGCGCGCGCATACCCCGCTTCCGCCCGCGCCGCGGCCGCGGCCTCATTGTCCAGCAGGCGCGCAAGCCCGTCCGCGATGGCGTCTTCGCTGTGCGGGTCAACCAGCACGCCACATGCTCCCACGACTTCGGGCAAGGAAGAAACGTTGGACGTCAGCACGGGCGTGCGCGCGGCCATCGCTTCGAGCACGGGCAGGCCGAAACCTTCGTATAAGGACGGATAGACACACGCGCGCGCGCCGCGCAAGAGCAGCACCGCATCCTCGCGTGACAGGTAACCCGTATGCACCGCCAGCCCTTCGAGGCCGGACGCGCGAATGGTTTCGAAAATGTCTTCGTACATCCAGCCTGCGCTGCCCGCAAGGACCAGTTGCGGCGGGCACGCGAGCATGCGGCGCACGCGGTCATAGGCGCGGATCAGGCGGGGCAGGTTCTTGCGCGGCTCCAACGTGCCGAGGTGGATGAGATATTCGCCGCGGATGCCGTGCGCGGCCTTTACGGCGCCCAAGCGGCCGAGGTCCAGTTCTCCTGCAAACTCGTCGAGGAAGACGCCGCCGTACACGACGTGCAGCCGGTCTTCCGGCGCGCGGAGCAGTTCAATCACGTCGTTCCTGCAGCTTTGCGAGATGACGATAATGCCGTCCGCGCGGGCGGCCGCGTGCCGCAGAAGGCGCAGATGCATCGCGAGATTCGATTCCCTGCGCGTGCCCGCGCAGCGCAGTCCGGAAAGGTCGAAAATGGTAACGACACGCTTCGCGCCGCACGCCGCGGGCAGCAGATGGAATCCGCCGTGAGCGATGTCCGCCGGACCGGTGAACCATTCGATGGGCGGCCACTCGAGGCGCGTCCAAAGCGTATGCTTGAGCCGCGACGGCCAGTGCGCGCAACGCATGCTCTCGCCCAATGCGCCGAGCGCATCCGCTGCCAGCCGCGGGCCGCGCGCGGAACTTGCGAAGAAGCGCAGGCGGCACTCGGGCGATTCGCTGGCCAGGGCGCGGAACAGATGCAGCGTGTAGTAGCCTACGCCCGTCAAAGGCCGTGCGCACAGACAGCTCACGTCTACGGCGATAGTAATGGGCGTACTCACGAGAATGGATTCCCATGCCAAGGCGCATTTCTTGCGCGAAGTATAGCACGCCCCCCCTGTTTGATGCCTTTCAGCCCGCGAATGAGACAGAACCGGCTGTTTTCGCCCCTCATGACTCGTTTTCGCCCTGTGAATACGATGAAAATGATGAATCGGCGCACGCTCGCGTCCGTGGGGCGTAGCGGCCCGTAAGGGAAAAGTTACTCGCGAGCGCAGCGGACGAGGGGGGAGCCCCACTCGAAATGCTTCACGAGGGCTATTCAAGGGAATCTGGGTTAGGCATTAAGACCACAATATATTGCGTTGATCAACAGTAAAAGGCAATGACAACACATTATATTGTGTATAGCGCGTGTCATTTCGCAGGACGAGAACAGAAAAGACAGGGGGGCCAGGATTTGGTATATGACAGCCCAGCCCCCTGAGTGAGGACGGGGTGGCGTCCCGGTTGGAGGAGGTGGAAAGGTCTGCTGCTGGCTGGTACGATGGCCGGACTTGTCAAGAATTAACATAGGGGTGGGAGAAGGAAGAGCGGAAACCAGCGGCAGGGTCTAGGCTGGCAAGAGCGCACTATATACAGTATGTATCACAAACGAACACGCTATATATTGTGTTTATGAAGATAACTTGTGGGTGTAAAAAGTGTGAATACAGTCGCGCACCGGCACCAGAACAAGGGGCTTTACAAATGGCCGGTCCCTTCCTATAATTCGATCCCCGTGTGGAAGGGGCCGGCCCCGTTGCGGCGTGGAAGGCGGCGTAGCGTGCGGCGGCGGATGCGGACAAGAATGATGCAAGCGAGACGAGGTTTGATCGCGTGAAGATAGTGGAGCCGAAAGTCTTTCTCGTTGGGGAGACACGTGTACACGAGGAAGGGCTGCAGGCGTATCTGGACCATGTGGGCGCCGGGTCGTGGGAGACTGATGCGCCGAGCGGCGTGGAGCGGCTATCGGAGGTGATGGGGCGGCTGTGCTACCGGTCCTTCGAGCCGGGCTTGAACCCGAACGTGACCCGCGTGCGGCAGGGGAACGCGAAATACCTGGAGAACATCATCCGCGTGCGTCACGGCAGCGTGCTGGAGCATGCGGTGATGAATTTCATTTTTGCCGACGTGAGCCGCGTCGTAACGCACGAACTGGTGCGCCACCGGGCGGGGACGGCGG
>JAGMZX010000133.1 GCA_018005585.1 Candidatus Hydrogenedentota bacterium
GGCGCGCGGCTCGTCGCGGAATACGGCATCAACAAGCAACAACTCACCGACTGCTCGGTGTGTCACCGGTGAGCACGGACATGCACGCGCAAGACCATCCGTTCGATACCATGGCAGCCTCCACCTCTGACGTACAGGCAAGTTACGACGCGCTGCGCGCGCGGCTCGCCCGCGAAACGGGCCCGGTTTATTGGCGCAGCCTGGACGAACTGGCGACGTTGGACGAGTTCGACGCGCTGGTGCACCGCGAATTCCCCGGCGGCGTGACGGACCTGCTCGATCCCGTGAGCCGGCGCAACTTTCTGAAAGTGATGGGCGCGTCGGTCATGCTGGCCGGTCTGGCCAGTTGCGCGCGCCAGCCCGACGAGACAATTGTCCCTTATGTGAGACAACCCGAAGAGACGGTTCCGGGCAAGCCGCAATACTTCGCGACGGCGGCAACGCTCGGCGGCTACGGCGTCGGCCTCGTAGCCACGAGCCACACGAACCGGCCCACGAAACTGGAAGGACTGCCCGAGCACCCGTCCTCGCTTGGGCGCACCGACGCGTTTGCCCAGGCGGCGCTGCTCGACCTCTACGACCCGGACCGGCTCGACGCGGTGCGCAAGGCCGGCCAGACCGCAGCCTACGGGGACTTCGTGGCCGCCCTGCGGCCCGTGCTGGAACGGGTCGCGGCGAATCAGGGTGCAGGCCTGTATTTATTGACCGAAACGATGACCTCGCCTACGTTCGCGTGGCAGATACGCGGCCTGCGCGAGCGGTTTCCGCAACTGCGCTGGCATCAGTATGAGCCGGCCAACCGCGACAACGTGCGACGGGGCGCGCTGGATGCCTTCGGTGCGTACGTCGAAACCATCTATGATTTCTCGAAGGCCGCGGTAGTACTCTCGCTGGACGCCGACTTCCTGTGCACGGGCCCGGCGCGCATCCGGTATGCGGCGGATTTCGCCAGCGCGCGCGGTCCCGAGCACGGCGCCATGAACCGGCTGTACGTAGCGGAATGCGCGCCCACCTTGACCGGCGCGAACGCAGACCACCGGCTCTCCGTGCGCTATCCGCACATAGAGACGCTCGCGCGCCTCCTGGCCCGGCATCTGGGCATTCCGGGCGTGCATATCGACGAGAACGCCCAGGACGCGCTGCCCGAATACTGGGTCGAGGCCGTTGTCAATGATCTCCGGGAAGCCGGTCGCGGGAGGTCGATCGTTATTCCCGGCGACGGTCAGCCGCCCGTCGTACACGCCCTCGCTCACGCGATCAATGGCGTGCTCGGCAACATGAACGAAACGGCCGTGTATCTCGAGCCTGTCGAGATCGAGCCCACGGACCAGACCGATTCCCTGCGCCAACTGGTCGCGGACGCGCACGCCGGCAAAATTGAACTGCTCCTCATCCTCGGCGGTAATCCGGCCTATTCGGCGCCCGCGGATATCGACGTGCGCGGGGCACTGTCGGCGCTTCAAGGCAGGAGCGCCACCGCGCACCTCACGCCGCATTACAACGAGACTTCCGCGCTGTGCGCGTGGAGCGTGCCCGAAGCGCATTTCCTCGAGGCATGGAGCGACGTGCGCGGCCACGATGGCACGGCCACAATCGTGCAGCCGTTGATCGCGCCGCTCTATGCCGGCGCGAAATCCCTTCACGAGATCCTGGAACTGCTGCTGGGCCGCGAAGACGCGCAGGGCTGCGACATCGTGCGCGAATCCTGGCGCGCGCAACGCGGCGCGGCGGATTCCGAGACCTTTTGGAAAACAGCGTTGAGCCGGGGGCTGATGGACGGCACGGCGGCGCCGCACGCGCAAGTCCAGCTCCGGCGCAACTTCCCGCGGCAGGCGGCGGTTGTCCGTTCGGGCATGGACGTCGTGTTCCGCACAGACCCCGCCGTCTTTGACGGCCGCTTCGCCAACAACGGCTGGCTCCAGGAATTGCCCCGGCCGCTCACGAAGCTGACGTGGGACAATGCGGTGATTATGAGCCGCGCAACGGCGGCGGCACTCGGCGTGAAGGACGAAGACCTCGTTTCCGTAACGGCTGCCGGGCGCACCGTGCGCGGTCCCGCGCTGATTCAGCTGGGACACCCCGACGACACGGTGACGCTCCACCTCGGCTACGGCCGGGAACAGGCCGGACGGGTCGGCATGGGGGCCGGCTTCAACGTGTACCCCTTGCGCACCGCGGACGCGCCGTGGTGCGCGACAGGCGCGGCGGTCGAGAAGTCCGGCGGCGTCTATCCCCTCGCGCGGACCGAGAGCCATTACCTGATTGAGCAGAGCGAGCACGCGGGCCGCCGCCATCTGGTGCGTGAGACGACCCTGACCCGCTTCCGGGAACATCCGGATTTCGCGCAGCACATGGGCCCGCACGCCCCGGAACCGGAGCACACGCTGTACGGTCCCGGAGAGAAGCACTACGACGGCTACGCTTGGGGCATGACCATAGACCTGAACCGGTGCACCGGCTGCAACGCGTGCATCGTCGCCTGTCAGGCGGAGAACAATATCGCTGTCGTGGGCAAGGAACAGGTGCTCCGGCAGCGCGAAATGCAGTGGATCCGCGTAGACCGTTATTACAGGGCCGACAGCGCGGCCGGGTTCGACGACCCTGAAACCGTGTTTCAGCCCATTCCCTGCATGCAATGCGAGAACGCGCCCTGTGAGCCCGTGTGCCCCGTCGGCGCGACCATGCACAGCAAAGAGGGGCTCAACGACATGGTCTACAACCGGTGCGTCGGCACGCGCTATTGCTCGAACAATTGCCCCTACAAGGTTCGCCGCTTCAATTTCTACAAATTCGCGGACCACGAAACGCCGCAACTCAAGCTCATGCGGAATCCGAACGTGACGGTGCGCGGCCGGGGCGTCATGGAGAAGTGCACGTACTGCGTGCAGCGCATTAACGCGGCACGCATCGAGGCGAAGCGCGAAGACCGCGGCATTCGCGACGGCGAAGTGGTGACGGCGTGCCAGGCAGCGTGCCCTTCCGGCGCGATCGTGTTCGGCAATATCCACGACGCGGCCAGCCGCGTGGCGCGGATGAAGGCAGACCCGCGCAATTACGGCCTGCTCGCCGATATCGGCACACGCCCGCGCACGACGTATCTCGCCAAACTCAGGAACCCGTCGCCCGCCTTGGAGCAACGGAAACAGCAGCATGCGGGCGCCGCTTCGCGCGAGACGGGCGGCAGCCCGGTGAACGCGCCCGAGGAGCACGCGTAAGCACATGGAAGACCGCATTCAACACCCGGGGTTGCAGCCTGCAGGCCATTTGATTGAGCCGGGCCACGACGACGCGAGCATCACGAGCGCGGTAAGCGACATCGTGCTCGAAAAGCCGCAACCGAAGGCGTGGTGGGCGGTCTTCTTCGTTTCCGGCGGCCTGCTCACAATTCTGGGGCTGTCTACGTTATGGCTGTTCTGGGTGGGGCTGGGCATCTGGGGCGTCAACGTGCCGGTCGGCTGGGGCTTTGCCATCGTGAACCTGGTCTGGTGGATCGGCATCGGCCACGCGGGCACGTTGATCTCGGCGATCCTGCACTTGTTCCATCAAGGCTGGCGCACGGCGATCAACCGGTTTGCCGAGGCCATGACCCTCTTCGCCGTAATGTGCGCGGGCATCTTTCCGCTCATCCACGTGGGGCGGCCCTGGGTCATCTACTTCATCTTCCCCTATCCCAACACGATGTCGCTGTGGCCGCAATTCCGCAGCCCCCTTCTGTGGGACGTGTTCGCGATCTCGACCTACGCCACCGTCTCGCTGCTCTTCTGGTATACGGGGCTGATTCCCGACCTCGCCACGCTGCGCGACCGCGCGCCGCGCGGCATCAAGAAGATGCTCTACGGCGTGTTCGCGCTGGGCTGGCGCGGCTCCACGCGGCACTGGCACCGGTACGAGACGGCCTACCTGCTGTTCGCGGGCCTGTCGACGCCGCTCGTGGTTTCGGTGCACAGCGTCGTGTCGCTCGACTTCGCCGTCAGCGTCATTCCGGGCTGGCACGCTACGATTTTCCCGCCTTATTTCGTCGCGGGCGCGATCTACTCCGGTTTCGCGATGGTGCTCACGCTGTTGATCCCGGTGCGCAAGCTCTACAAGCTCGAGGACTTCATCACGGTGCGGCACATGGACCTTATGGCGAAGGTCATGCTCGCCACGGGCCTGATCGTGCTCTACGGATACCTGAGCGAACTGTTTTACGGGCTCGTTTACAGCGGCAACGAATATGAGGCGTTCATGATGCGCAACCGGATCACCGGGCCCTACGGCTGGTCCTACTTCGCGTTGCTGCTGTGCAACGGCGTGGCGCTTCAATTCCTCTGGTTCAAGCGCGTAAGGACTAGTGCCATACCCCTGTTCCTCCTATCCATCATCGTGAATATCGGCATGTGGCTCGAACGGTTCGTCATTGTCGTCACCAGCCTGACACGCGACTATCTGCCGTCGTCCTGGGGCCACTACGCGCCTACCCTGTTCGACTGGGCGGCATATCTGGGCTCTATCGGCCTGTTCTTCTTCATGGTGTGCCTGTTCGTCCGGTTCCTGCCCATGATCAACATCTTTGAGATGCGGCATTTGAACCGCCACTTGCGGAACGAGACCCACCCCTGAAGGGGGGACCCAGCATGAGCGAAATACACAGCGAGGACAGACCCGGAATCTTCGGCATAATCGCCGAGTTCCGCGATCCCGAGCCATTGCTCGAAGCGGCGCGGAAAGCCTACCGGGCGGGCTACCGGCATATGGACGCCTACTCGCCGTACCCGGTGGAGGGACTGGCCGATGCCATCGGCTTCCGCAAGAACGGCGTGGCGCCGCTCGTGTTCGTGGGCGGCGTGCTGGGCGCGCTTGCGGGTTTCGGCATGCAGTACTTTGCGTCGGTCATCCATTACCCTTATGACATCGGCGGCAAGCCGTTCTTCAGTTGGCCTTCATTCATTCCGGTCACGTTCGAGTTGATGGTGCTGCTTGCGGCCTTCGCGTGCTTCGGTGGCATGCTCGCGCTGAACGGGCTGCCGCGCCCGCACCATCCCGTATTTAACGCCGGGCGATTCGAACGGGCCTCGAATGACCGCTTCTTCCTGTGTATTGAGTCGGCCGACCCGAATTTCAATGCGGAACACACCCGCGCGTTCCTCGAAGCACTGGGGCCGGTCGAGGTCTCCGAGGTCAAGGAATAAAGGCAGATGCGCAGCGTCCTGGAACAACGTCTTGAACGTCCTGAAAAGCCCCGCGCGATCGCCGCACCGCTCCGCCCGCTCCGTTGTCTCGCCGCGGCAGCGATATGCGCGGCATCGGCCGGATGCCACCAGGATATGTGGAACCAGCCGAAGTACCGCGGCCTCCGTCACAGTGAATTCTTCGCCGACGGCGCAGCGGCGCGCCCGGCCATTCCCGGCACGATCCCTTATGAAAAGACCCGGCGGGAGTGGGCGTCGCGGGTTTTCGCGGAAATCACCGGGACGGAGCAGGCCCCGCCCGTGACGGACGACTTCTTCCACACGGGCAAGGTGAATGGAGCGCTTTCGTCATGGAACTATTTTCCCGTCTCGCGGGCGTTGTTGGAACGAGGGCAGGAACGCTTCGAGGCGAATTGCATGCCCTGCCACGGCCTGCTCGGGAACGGCGACGGCATCGTTGTCCGGCGCGGTTTTCCGGCGCCGCCCTCGTATCACATCCCGCGGCTGCTGGAAGTGGAAGACGGCCACATTTTCGACGTGGCCACGAGGGGCTTCGGACGCATGTACAGCCAGGTTTCGCGCGTCGCGCCGGAGGACCGTTGGGCCATTGCAGCCTACATCCGTGCACTGCAATTGAGCCAGAACGTCAACCTCGAAACGCTGCCGCCCGCGGAGAGACAGCGCGTCGAGGAGGCCCTGCGCGCCACACAGGCGTCAAAGGAAACGAAAGAAACCGGCCATGTTGACTGATACGCTGAAGGAAGAAATCCAGGCGTGGCGCCGCAAAGCGCTGCTGATTGGCATCGCGGGTCTGGTCATCAGCCTCCTGGCGCTTGCCATTTCGCCGTCCCGGTTTTACCAGTCCTGGCTGGTCGCTTACGTGCTCGTCTTCGGTCTCGCCGCGGGTGGCCTGTCCGGCGTGCTGCTGCGCCACTTGGCGGGCGGCGCGTGGAGCGTGGCAATCCAGCGTTTCTGCGAAGCCGCATCACGCACGCTATGGGTATTCGCGCCGCTGTTTCTGTTTCTCTTTCTCACCGGCGGCACATACCTCTACCCCTGGACCGATCCCGTCTACGCGGCCTCGCATCCCGTCGTCGCGAACAAGACGGCATACCTCAATACGGGGTTTTTTCTGCTGCGGTTCGCGGCGTGCTTCGCGCTCTGGGGCCTGCTGGCGTTCCTTTTCAACCGTTGGTCCGCTAGACTGGACGCGACGGGCGATCCGCGCTACGCCGTGTGGATGCGCCGGCTGAGTGCGCCGGGCATGGCCGCCATGTTCCTCTCGATGACCATCGCGGCGACGGACTGGGGCATGTCCACGGAGCCGGAATGGTACTCGACCATTTATGGTCCTCTGTGGATCGTAAGCCAGGGCTTGAGCATTCTTGCGTTGTCGATTATCGCCATTACACGCATGGACGGCGAGCCTCCGCTGGCCCAGGCGATGAACCACCGCCAGTACGTCAATCTCGGCAATCTGCTCCTCGCATTCACGGTGCTCTGGACCTATGTCGCGTTCAGCCAGTTCTTGATTACCTGGTCCGGCAACCTGCCCGAGGAAATCGGCTGGTATCTGAACCGGCGCGGCGGCGGATTGACGGGAATCAGCGTCTTGCTTGCCTTGTTTCATTTCCTCGTTCCGATGATCGTGCTGTTGTTCCGGCAAACGAAGGAAGGCGTGCTCGGCTTGCGGCAGGTCGCGTACCTGCTGCTCGCGATGCGCGTGTTGGACCTCTATTGGAACCTCGTGCCCTCCTTTCCGGGGCAGGCGAACCGGGTCGATGTATGGATGGTGGTGTCCGTGCTGGCCGCGGTGGCCGCGCTCGGCGGGTTCTGGCTGCGCTTGTTCCTTGGCCAGTTGATGAAACGGCCGCTGTTGCCCGTGAACGATCCGCGCGCGGAAATGTTGCTCCGGCGGGAGAACCGGGAGGCGCACGGCCATGCCTGAGGAACTGAAACAACCGAACGACGGCTACGAGAAGCGCGACATGAACGCCGGCATCATAATCTTGTTCGCGGCAGTCGTGTTGCTGTTGACGGCGGGGGCCCTGGCGGTAACGGCCTTCATCGTACGCGGCTTCGACCGGAGCCGGGCCACCGAAACCGCCGCGCAGCCCGCGCTGCAATTGCCTGCGGCGACCGTGGTCCGCGGTCCCGAACTCGAAAAGGACCCAGAGGCGGAGCGCGACGCCGTGCTCGTGCCGGCGCGCGAGCGCCTGAACAGTTACGGTCCCGTGTCCGATGCGCCTGCGCGCGTGCACGTGCCCATCAAAGAAGCTATCCGGCTCATCGCGACGGGCGCGGTTCCTTACAAGCGCCCGGGCGCGGAGGCGGTCGAGGTGCCAAAGCTCGGCGAACTTCCAGTGAAACCGGCGGCGGCAGCCGCAAAGGACTCGCCATGAACTACCACCATCAAAACCGTGTCCGTTACGCGGTTTTGCTGACCACGGCAGCCGCGTGCTGCTGCGCGGCGGGCATCGCCGCGGCGCAGAGCGCGGGCCGCGGGCAAATGCCCGGCGTGCAGGTGGACCCTTTCTCGTTCAAGGGGCCCGATCCTGCGGAAACATACCAAGACATCTACATCGAGCAGAACCTGGACGCACAGACGCCGCTCGACCTCGCATTCAACGACGAGCAGGGCCGCCGGGTGCGCCTGGGCGACCTGATCAAGGACAGGCCGGTCGTGCTGTCGCTGGTTTACTTCGAATGCCCGATGCTTTGCACGCGTGTGCTGGATGGCATGGTCCAGGCGTTCGACGCGGGCGGCCTCGGCTTGAAGCTGGGGCGGGACTATTCGGCCATCACGGTCAGCATCGATCCGCGCGAAACGCCGGAACTCGCCGCGAAGAAGAAGGCGAACTATCTGGCGCAATACGGCGGGGACGGCGGCGAGACTGGCTGGCATTTCCTGACGGGCGGCGAACCTGAAATCGAGGAGCTCGCCGAGACCGTCGGTTTCCGTTACTACTATGACGAGTCAACGAAGCAATACGCCCACGCGGCGGGAATCATGATCCTCACGCCGGGCGGCAAGGTGTCGAGCTACATGTTCGGACTCGAATACCTGCCGCGCAACTTGCGCCTTGCCCTCGTGGCCGCCGGCGAGGGCCGGATCGGCTCGCTCGCCGACAAGCTGACGCTCCTGTGCTACGCCTACGACCCCTCGAAGGGCGCCTACGGCTTTTACATCATGTACGCGCTGCGGCTCATGGGCGCGGCAGTGGTGGCGGCGCTCGGCCTCTTCTGGTTGTTGCACTACCGGGGCGCACGCCGCGAGGCGACGCGCCGTGCCGCGTCCGGGCCAGACCCGGCCCTCGGCGGACAACGGATTCCGCCGCCGGTCCAAGGCGGTTGAGGAACGGCTATGCTTGATTTTCGAGTGCTGCCCGAGAAAGCGTCCACCTTTGCGGAAAGCGTGGACCCGCTCTATTGGTTTCTAATCTGCTTCGTGGGCGGGTTTTTCTTCATTGTTTGCGGGGTGGTGCTGTACTGGGGCACGAAATACCGCAAACAGGAAGGCGAGGACCGCCCTTCCTACCATCCGCACGCGGTCAAGCTCGAAATCGCCTGGACTGTCGCGCTGATCGTCATCGCGCTCGCTATTTTCGTCTGGGGTTCCGTGCTGTTCTTTCAGGCCTACGACGTGCCGAAGAACGCGCTCGAGATCAGCGTCATGGGCAAGCGCTGGATGTGGAAGATCCGCCACCCGAACGGGCGGCGCGAGACCAATGAACTGCACGTGCCCGTGGGCACGCCCGTGAAGCTCACGATGACCTCACAGGACGTCATTCACAGCTTCTTCGTCCCCGCGTTTCGCCTGAAACAGGACGTGCTCCCCGCGAAATACACGACCATGTGGTTTGAGGCGACGAAGACCGGCGAATACCCGCTGTTCTGCGCCGAGTATTGCGGCACGGAGCACTCAACCATGGGCGGACGCGTAGTGGTCATGGAGCCGGAGGCGTACGCGGCGTGGCTGCAGGGCGAAGGCGGCGGCGCGGAGACCGCGGATGACGTGCTTGCCGCGGGAAAGCGGCTCTTTGACCGGCTGGGTTGCGCGGCGTGCCACGCGGCGGGCGCCGAAAACCGCGGGCCGGACCTGGGGGGCATTCACGGCACGACGGTGCAGTTGAACACCGGCGAATCGGTGCTCGCAGACGACGAATACCTGCGCGAGTCCATCCTGAACCCCTCGTACAAGGTGGTACACGGGTACTCGCCGCTCATGCCGAGCTACACAAATCAGCTTGAAGACGAGGAACTCATGAACCTGATTGCCTACGTAAAATCCTTGCCGAAACAACAACTGGCAAGCGCTGAGGTGCGGTAACCATGGCTACGCTTGTAACTCATCCGGGAGCGATGCCCGTCGCGGCCGCGCCCGCCGTGCATTACTTGAACTGGCGCAAGACGGCGGCGTCGTGGCTGCTGACGCTCGACCACAAGCGCATCGCGATCCTGTACCTGATCTCGGTCAGCATCTTCTTCTTCGTCGGCGGCCTGCTCGCGGCCGCGTTCCGGCTCGAATTGCTCACGCCGGAAGGCGACCTCATGCAGGCGGATACGTACAACCGCTTCTTCACGCTGCACGGCGTGGTCATGATTTTCTTCTTTCTGATCCCGTCGATACCCGCGGTGCTCGGAAACTTCCTCGTTCCGCTCATGGTCGGCGCGAAGGACGTCGCGTTCCCGCGGCTCAACCTCGCGAGCTGGTATGTTTACATGATTGGAGGCACGCTTGGCGTGCTCGTGATTGTCACGGGCGGGCTGGATACCGGCTGGACCTTCTATTCGCCTCTAAGCACCACGTATGCGAACACAAACGTGTTTCTGGCGGCGATGGCCGCGTTCGTCACGGGTTTCTCGTCGATTCTGACCGGCCTGAATTTCCTCGTCACGATCCACAAAATGCGCGCGCCGGGCCTGACCTGGTTCCGGCTTCCGTTGTTCATCTGGGCGCACTACGCGACCAGCATCATCCAGGTGCTCGCCACGCCCGTCGTCGCCATTGCCGTGTTCCTGATCGCGGTGGAGCGCATCTGGGGCGTGGGCGTGTTCGACCCCGCGCTGGGCGGCGACCCGATCCTGTTCCAGCACCTGTTCTGGTTCTACTCACACCCGGCCGTGTACATCATGATTCTGCCCGCGATGGGCGTGATCAGCGAGGTGGTCGCGTGCAACGCGCGCAACCGCATTTTCGGCTACCCGTTCATCGCGTTTTCGAGCGTCGCCATCGCGGTGGTCGGCTTTCTGGTCTGGGGGCATCACATGTTCGTGAGCGGCCAGTCCCTGTATTCGAGCCTGGTATTCTCGGTGCTCACGATGCTCGTCGCGGTGCCCTCGGCCATCAAGATGTTCAACTGGATGGGCACGTTGTATCGCGGGAACATCGTGTGGACCGCGCCCATGCTCTACGCGATGGGGTTCCTCGGACTCTTCGCCATCGGCGGCGGCACGGGCCTCTTCCTGGGCGTCACGGGGACGGACATCCACCTGCACGACACGTATTTCGTCGTGGCGCACTTCCACTACGTCATGGTGGGCGGGGCCGTGACCGCCTACCTGGCCGGGCTGCACTTCTGGTGGCCCAAGATGACGGGCCGCCTGTATAACCAGATGCTGGGCAAGCTGTCGGCCGTAATCGTGTTCGTGGGTTTCAACGCCACGTTTTTCCCCCAGTTTCTGCTGGGCATGCAGGGGATGCCGCGCCGCTATCATTCATACCGCGAGGAGTGGCAGTTCCTGAACATTCTGTCCACCTCGGGCGCGATGGTGCTCGGAATCGGGTTCCTGCTGCCCGTGCTCTACTTCACATACTCCGCAGTGTGCGGCAGGGCCGCGGGCGACAACCCGTGGGGCGCGAAAGGGCTCGAATGGGAGAAGGCCACTTCGCCGCCGTCGCCGCACAATTTCGAGGAAGATCCCGTCGTCACGGAAGAGGCGTACGCGTATACCGGAAAGGAACAACTCAGTGTCTAGCTCCCCGCACGCGGAACCCGCATTCGTCGCGCATCACTTCCACAGCGCGGAACAGCAGAAAGAGGCCGCCACGCTCGGCATGTGGCTGTTCCTGGCGCAGGAGGTCATGTTCTTCGGCGGGCTCTTCTGCGTCTACGCGGTATATCGCCTCATGAACCCGGACGCGTGGCTCGCGGGCAGCACATCGCTGAGCGTGCTTGCCGGCGGCGTCAACACGACGGTGCTGCTGTGCAGCAGCTTTTCGATGGCGCTCGGCGTGTATTACGCGCAATTGGGCGACAACCGGAGACTGTTCAACGCGCTGGCCGCGACGCTTGCGCTGGGGCTGCTATTCATCGCGACCAAACTTCAGTTCGAGTACCTGCCCAAGTATCAGGAAGGCGTCTTTCCCGGCGCGAACTGGGGTCCGCACGGCGGCCATTACGGTCACCTGGCCGAAGTATCGAACCAGAGCGGCCTCGAGATGTTCTTCGTGCTCTATTACATCATGACGGGCATGCACGCGCTGCACATGGCCATCGGCTTCGGCATCATGGTTGTTCTGATGGTGCTTGCGCGGAAGAACGCGTTCGGGCCGCGGCGCTTCACCGCAATCGAGAATTTCGGCCTGTACTGGCACTTTGTCGATATCGTCTGGGTGTTTCTCTTTCCCATGTTCTATCTCGTGCGATAGGAGAGCGCGCCGTGTCCGACCATCACATCGTCCCCCCCGCCACCTACCTCAAGGTGCTGATTGCGCTGGCCGTGCTGATGGTGCTGACCATCGCCGCGGCGCAGGTCCATTTCGGCGAGCCTTTCAATCTAATCATCGCGCTGGCCATCGCCGTGACCAAGATGTCGCTCATCGTCCTGTTTTTCATGCACGTCAGGTACAGTTCGCGTTTGACATGGGTCTTCGTGGGCGCGGGATTCTTCTGGTTCGTGATTATGGTTGTTCTGACCTTCGCCGATTACCTGAGCCGCACGTGGCATTCACCCTTCGTGGGCTGAGCTGCGGCGCAGGCGCGGCAACGCGGCCCTGGCCGCTGTCGCCAAGAGCACGGCAACGCAAACGAGCATGTTCCCACGCGGTCCTGCCGGGCCTTGACCAAGCACGCCGCAGGCGCACCCGCAATTCGGGCAGTTCCCCCCATCCGGAACGCCGCCGACAACATCAAGGACTCCGGATATCCCCGTCGCCGGCACCCTGAATCCGTTCGGGTCGGACATGATGAGGCCATCGAGGTCCAGCGGTTGCAGGCCATTCGGCGGTGCGGCGCCCACGTCGAAGACCAGCACGACAACCACGCCGTCCCCGATGATATTCTGATTCAACCCGGCGACAAGGGCGCGATAACGTCCGGCGGCAATCTGGTTGAAGGAGACGCTCTTGCCCGCGGCGGCGGCCGCGGCCCCCGTGCGCATCGCGGAAAGCGCCGCAACGTTCTCGGAAAAGAGCAGGTCGAACTGGATGCCCGAAACCTGCTCGCCCGCTTCCGCGGCGAAAGTCATGGCGACCTCGATACCCGCTTCCTTCGGGCGCACCTGCGCCGTGCCGATGCTCAGTGTCGCGGCGGGGGCGAGTGACCCAAGGAAAACCAACGGCAACACCAGGAACACGGAAGCGTGGCCAGATGTTCGCGGCATCGCGCTTCAACCTTTCCGGAACAGGCGGCGCTGCACCGCTCTGGCCAGGAAGATGCCGCACAATAGGGCGACAAAAATCACCGGGTCGCGCCAGGATGGCTTCGGCGCGCGCGGCGGCTGAGCAGTCGTGCTTCCCGCCGCGGACTCGGGCCGCGGCGCGCCTGCGGCAAAGCCGCGCGCGGCGAGGCGTTCCGGCGAAGCGGCGGATTTCGCCAAGGCCGCGTCTTTCGCGGCGAAAGGACCGGCCCCGGCATCGGGGCCTGCGCCCGGGGACAACCGCGTGCCTCCTTCTTCGGGCACGTCTCCGGCAGCGCCCGGCGCGAGAGGCGTGGCGCCCGATTCGCGCAGAGGCCCGGAGGAGCGCCGGGGCGAAGACGCAACGGACAATGCGGATGCACCCGTCCCCACGTACGGGATAGCCCCTCCTTCTCCGCCTCCATTCCCGTCATGCGCGCGCGCCGCCCCCACCTCCGCCGGATCGGGCGCGGCATAGCGGCGCTCTATCCCGGAGCGCTTCGCTCCTGCGGAAACCGGGGATACGAGCGCCTGCCTGTTCTCGCCGGATTCGGCGGAGGGGCCGTTCGCAGATGCCGCCGGCGCCGTGCTCTTCTCCAGCGGCAGCAGGGTCATTGCGACGGCATTGCCCTCCGGGTCTGAGAGCACCGCACGGGACAGTCCAAGGCCGGCCCCCCCGTCATCCGGCGCGGCGGAAGCAAGGTAGATAGTCGCCACCGCGCCTTCGCCGATGCTGCTCTGGTTGAACCCGGCCACGAGGACCGTCAGTGCGTCTCCGTGCAGCGCGTGCACGACTTCTTTCCCGGCATGCTGCGCCGCCGAGCCCGGGAGCACCTCAAGCACCGTGTACGCGCCGCCGGGCAACTCGAGGTCAAACTGGAGCCCGGCCACGGTCTCGCTCGAGCCCGGCTGGATATTCACCGAGACCGCCAGGGACCCATCCGGCAACAAAGAGACTTCGGGCCTCAAGGTCGCCGCCCATGCCGCCTGCCCTGCCGCACAAAGCAGCGGGAGAATCCCGATGATTCCCCGCCGCAACCACGGCGTTATATGGGCAGAGAAAGCCATCCCGGTCATTCCAGGGTTACGGGTCCCGGCGCAAACCCGTCTTCGGCGCCGGTGTCCACGTGATAGCCGCCAAGGTTGTATAGCTGGATCAGACGCAGCAATTCGGAGATGCCGACCTTCCAGTTCTGGCTCACGCCGTAATCGCTGTCGTGGGGAGAACACTCCCGCTGGCCGGGTCCCCCCGCGAAACCATCCTCCGAATCGCCGTCACAGTGGTATTCGCGCGAGTTGTAGAGTTGAATGACGCGCAGCAGTTCGCTGATGCCGATGCGCCAGTCCGTGTTGACGTCAGCGGAATGCCGGTGCACCGGCCCGGCAAGCGCCACCCCGTTGAAAACCGTCGCCGGCAGGGACTCCGCGTCCGGGCCGGCCAGCACGACGTTCTCCAGGCGGATGAGATAAGAGCCGGCCGGCGCGCCTCCGGCGAAGCTGAGCGTCACGTTCACGACGACGCCGTCCGGGATTGCGTCGCGATTGAGTCCCGCGACAATGCAGCGGACCCGGCCCGGGGCCGGCGTGCTTGCGCTCACATCCTTTCCCGCTGCGATTGCGGCGGGTCCGGCCGTCACGGCGGCTGACACGAACCGGAACGCGGAGAACACGACCTCAAACTGGATGGCCGCCACCGCTTGTCCCGCCACGGAACTGAGATAAACGGGCATCACGACATCAGGCGCGCCTGCGACGGTGTCCAAACGGAGCGTCGCCGCGTGCGCGGTCCCCAGAACCGCGGCGGTCAGGATCAGCGCCGTTGTAACGCCCGATTTCATTCGCGTCCGAAACCTCCCGTCCGGTCCATCGACTCAGGTTGCTTCCGCGTAGTCGGGCACGCCATCGCCGTCGTCATCCACGTCTGTTTCATTCGGCACGCCGTCGCCATCGAGGTCGTCCGCGACCCACGTGTCCGGGTCAAAGAGGTTGGCGATGCCATCGCTGTCGGCATCGCCGCAGAAATCGGGAATTCCGTCGCCGTTCGCATCGGCCAGACACGGCGCGGAAGGGGCGGGCCCGCATATCAGGGACTCGAGGAAATCGGGCACAAAATTGCCGTTCGTGTCTTCGAGTTCGGGGCGGCCCATCTCGTTAAGCCAGGGGGTGACTTGTTGATTCAGCCAGGCCAATACAAGATTCGTGTACGCCGTGATCAAGTCGTCGGATATCGGGATGACGCTGGAATCGATCCAGTCGAACAGGCTGGATTCGAGACACTGCCACGCGGGCTCGAGAAACGCCGGTATTCCGCCCAGTTCGATTCCAGTCAGGTCCGGCGTGACCAACTGCGGCAGCACGTCATCGATGCAACCGCCGAGCATTTCAATCAGCGTGCCGACATCGAGGTCGTCCGGAAGGTCGAGACCGAGATCCGCGGGACTCTCGAACAGGGGCGCCAGAAGGTCGTCCAGAAAATCCGGGAGCCCGTCGGCATCTGCGTCGGTACGGTCCAGGGGGGCCGCGATACCGGCCAGCAGTGCGCGCAGGTCCTCCGAGGGCAATGCGCCCCATGCCATCTCAAGCGCACCCAGGTCCAGTGGGCCGCCCACGGCGAGGTCAGGCAGCGGCAGGGTAGTCGAGTGCCCATATACCAGCGGAAAGGCCACCGTCGCCGCCGTCTGTGATGCATTCTGCCCGGCAAAAACCGCAAAACTCCAGGCAGTTCGAACGCCCAGCAACAATTCAAACGCGCCCGTTTCGGGATCGACCGGCGCCTCCGCGCGGCGGCCATCGAGCGCGACCGCGACGACCCGCGCCCCCGGCAGCAATCCCTCGGGGCCGAAAGAGCCCATGGCCGGTTGGACGAGGCCGCCGGTGCCTAACGCCGTGTTTATGATGGCTTGGACATCGCGCACGTCCACAGCCGCGTTCATGTCCGCATCGGCTTCAGACGTCCCTTCCGCTGCGCCCAGCGCCATGTTGATGGAACCCTGGACATCGAGCACGTTGACCGCGCCGTCCAGGTTCACGTCCCCGGGCAAACCGCCGTCACCGAAGGCCGCCATGGCGCAACACGATAGCGCAAGCGCCCATGGTCCCCCGCGGCGAAGGCGGCCCCGGTGCACCCTCAGTTTCACGCTCATGTCACTCCTGCTCCTTTTTCCCATTTCGCGCACACGGTCTGCGCGTGATTTCCTATTGCGCATAAGAACTGGCGGCCGGTATGCCGCACCGGCTCAGGATTCCGGGAGGCGCGTTCGATGTGAGTCTGGAAAGGTTCCGTTCCGCACGGCGCGACGTAAAAAACGTCTAAGCACGCGGCAAACCGCTCACCGTGCCCCCTGCGGAGGTCTGCGTCGCTCACAGGAAGGACATACGGCCCTTTGGGCAGCACAAACCCCACCGTGGCCGCGCCCAGCAGTAACGCCGCATGCAGCAAGAGACGACCCACGTGCAGACCTCTCTCTTCTCGCTTGACGGTAGCACATAAGCCGTTTATTTGCAATGCGTGAGGGTAATGCGCCGGCGCTTCTTGGAGTGCGCAGCCTGAATGTGCGAAATAAGGATGAACATTGTCGTATATCGTTGACAACGGTGCCTGAGTGTGCTATCGTGAAACCCAGTTCAAGGTTTGCATTATGTCGCGCAAGGTTGTGCAGAGCATTCTCGCACTGGCCAGCGTGGTGGTGTATGTATGCGCCGTGCCGGGTGTGGTGGTTGTTTCCTGTGACGCCAACGGCGACCGCGCCGTAGATGTGTGTGACCTTCAAGCGGTCATCAAGGCGGTCCTGCAAGGGGCGGGGGGAACGGCCGCCGCGGATGCAAACGGCGATGGCAGTGTTGATATCCGCGATTTCCAGGTCATTCTGCAACAAGCGCAAGCTTCCAAGGCCCCCCCGCCAGCGTCCCAGGAACAGCGGGAACAGGCCGTTATCGTGATGTCGCGTGGTCAGGAACCTGGGCTTCCCG
>JAGMZX010000134.1 GCA_018005585.1 Candidatus Hydrogenedentota bacterium
GCGCTCGATGATTGCGGCAACCGGCTCGGGCTGCGCGCCGCGGTCCGGGTACGCCGTCAGCAATACGCCCGTCTGCACCGCCTGGTGAAAATCCGCGTAACGCTCCAGCAAGTCAATATCGCACAACTCCCGCGTGCGGTTCAGCCGGGCATGCGCGCGCTCCATGCGCAGGTCGAAGTTGTCCGGACGGCAGTGCTTCCAACCCGGGCTTCCCCAGTCGCGGCGCCATGCGGCAGGAGGCCACGCCTTCATGACGAGGATTCCGCTGCCGTGCAACAGGTAGAGCTTGCCGTCGCGGAGATGTGCTTTGTCGTATTGGAATTCGTTGCGCATGTCATTTGTCGAGACGCCGGCAACAGCGCACCGGTACGCATGGTTCCAGCCGGGAATCGACCCCGTTGCGGTGCCAGCAGAGTAACCTTTAGTTTACTTTGGTCCCGGTGCTTGCTGCATAGCCGTTACAGCAGGCGTTACAGCGCGGGCTGGCAGCCCGGCACTTCGGCCGCCAGGAAAAAGGCTAAAGGGTGGCAATGGGCCACCGCCCGCGGCCCGGACATGACCGCTGCCTGCCCTTTGGGCAGCGATTACAGCAGATTCGCGACATACGCCCCACTGATGCGGGCGCTTTCGAGGGAATCCGGCGCGCCATCGGCGCCGGGCACGAAATTGTCGTCCTGTTCGACGATATACCAGGCGACGCCGGCCTCGCGCGCCGCATCGAAGATGGGTGCCCAATTCATGCGGCCGCGCCCTGCTTCCGTCAGGGCGGGTTTGCGGTCCTCGACCTTATAATCCTTGATGTGGAGCAGGGGCACGCGTTCACCGTAGGCATTAATCAGGCGGACGGGATCGACACCGCCCACTGCAGCCCAGCAGGTATCAAGCTGGACGGCGAGGCGGCCCGGCTCAGAATGTTTGAAGAGCAGGTCGTGGATACGTTCGCCGTCTACACACGCGAACTCGTGTGCGTGGTTGTGGTAACAGAGGCGGACGCCCGCCCGGCGCAGGATTTCGCCCGCGGCGTCCATGCGGCGCGCGGCTTCGGTCCAGGCTTCCCGCGTGTGGAAACCTTCGCCGCCGAGCCACGGCACGACAATGAAGCGCAGCCCGAAACACCGCGCGTACGCGACGGCATTTTCAGGGTGCTGGACGACTTCTTCGTAGCCGATGTGCGCACTGACGGCGGACAGGCCCGCCTGGTCGAGCAGGCGCTTGTATTCACCCGGCGCATGGCCTTGGGTGCCCGCCAGTTCGACGTATCGGAAGCCGATTTTCCGGACCACGGCGAGCGTGCCAGACACATCGCGTTCGAGCTGGTCCCGGACCGTATACAGTTGCAGCGCGTAAGGCTTTTCCGCCATGACCGCTCCTCCCTTGGGAAAAGCGCCGCCCCCGCGGCGAGCATCTCGTCACGCGTGGGCTGCGAGGAACTCATAGCTTCTGCGAAGCGCGTCGAACACGTCGCCGTCACAGGCGTCCTGCTCGTAAATATACCACTCAACGGCGGCCTCTTCCGCGGCGTCAAACACCGCGGCCCAGTCGAGCATGCCCTGCCCGAGCGGCGTGAACACGGGGCGTCCGGGCGCATCGCGGGCTGGGGCAAGGTCTTTCACGTGCAGCAGAGGGCACCGGCCTGCGTATTTGCGGATGTAAGCGGCGGGATCAGCGCCGCCCACGGCCAGCCAAGCCGTGTCGAATTCGGCACAGAGATGCGTTGCGTCCGTTTCCTCGTAAAGGATATCGAGTTTGAGCCGCGGGTCCCCGGCAAAGCGTTCCAGCTCGAAGGCGTGGTTGTGATAAGACAGGCGCATTCCGGCGCCGCGCAGGCGCGCGCCAAGTGCATCGAGCCGTGCCGCGCCGCGCCGCCAGGCATCGATCGAATCGAGGCAATCGCTCATCATGCCGCCGGACGCGAGGTCGGGCGCGCCGACGGTGCGCCAGAATGCGCTGACGGCCGCCAAGTCCGTTTCAAGGGGTTCGACGGCGCAGTGGGCGGCGATAGCCTTCAGGCCGGCCTGATCGAGGGCGTCACGAATGGCCGGGGCGGGCAAATCCGGCATGGCGCTCCATTGCACGTAGTCAAATCCCGCCTCGCGGCAACGGCGCAGCGTGCCGGGCAGGTCGTGCGCGGCCGCATCGCGAACCGTATAGAGCTGCAGGGCAATGCCGATGTTCGACACGTTGGCGGCCCTCCACGGGCGGCGCCGCCGCGGCGGCGCAACCGGACGCAGGCGTCAGCTTTCTTTGGCTTCGCCCAGGTCTACGAGCTCGATGCGAGCCATCTCGGCCTTGTCGCCGACGCGATGCCCGGTCCGCAGGATGCGCGTATAGCCGCCGGGCCGCTCGGCGTAGGCGGGCGCAATCTCCGTGAACAGGCTGGTGACTACGTCGCGGTCGCGCAAGACGGCATAGGCTTGGCGGCGGTTGTGCACGGAATCCACCTTGGCCAGCGTGATCAAGGGCTCGGCGAACCGGCGCAATTCCTTGGCCTTGGCGACACCCGTCTCGATGGCGCGGTACTTGAACAAGGCAAGGGCTAGGGCCTTCATCGTCGCCTTGCGATGCGACATCTGGCGGCCGAGCCGCTTGCCGGCTTTTCTGTGCCTCATTCTTCTTCCTCGCTAATGGTCAGTTCTTCCGCGGCGGGCCCGAAGTCCTCGGGTTCCGTTGCGCGCCCGGCGCCCGGCTTCATGCCGAGGCTGAGGCCCATCGCCGCGAGCAGGCTCTTGATCTCGTCCAGACTCTTCTTGCCAAAATTATGGAACTGGAGCATTTCGCTCTCTTCGCGCGCGATCAGGTCTCCGATGGTGCGGATATTCGCGGCGCGCAAGCAGTTGGCCGCGCGCACGCTGAGGTCAAGCTCATCGACGGATTTCGCGAGCTTGCGCGCCAATTCGGGGTCTTCCGCCAAGTCGCCGTCCGCGCCGCCCTTCTGCTCGGCCTCGTGCCGGAGGAAGATCTTCAGGTGCTCCATGAGCAGGGCGGCGGCCTCTTCCAGCGCGCGCTCCGGGGAAATGGAGCCGTTGGTGTGGATGTCGAGAATGAGCCGGTCGTAGTCGGTCATTTGCCCGACGCGCGCGTCCTCGACCTGGAAGTTCACCTTGGTCACCGGGGAGAAGTTAGCGTCCAAGTAGATGGTGCCGAGCGGGGCATGCTCGAGCTCGAAGTGTTCCGCGGTGACATATCCGCGGCCGCGGGCGACCTTGATCTCCATGTCGATCTTGGTGCTCTTCGAGGTGGCGGTGAAGACAACGTGGTCCGGGTTGAACACGTCCACTTCCGCGCCCTTGAACAACTGCACGGCCGTGACCGGTCCCTCGCCCTTGTGGCTGAACGAAAAGATCAGCGATTCCTCGCGGTTGAGCCGGACCTGGCATTTCTTGAGGTTGAGGACGACGTCGGTAACGTCTTCCTGAACGCCGGGAATCGCCGAGAATTCATGCGGGATGCCCTCGAAGCGGATGGCCGTAACAGCGGAACCCTCGAGAGACGCCAACAGGACCCGGCGCAGCGCGTTGCCGACGGTCGTGCCGTAGCCGCGTTCGAAGGCCTCGACCGTAATCCGGGCATAGCGGTCGGTGGCGCCCTCGTCCATCTTCACGAATTTGGGTATGGTAAATTCCTTGTCAATCATCGGTGCTGCCTTTCGCCATGGGCCGTTGCGTTTCGCTTCCTTCCCCGTCGATGCGTGAACCGGCGCCGTCCCGGCGGGCCCTTAGACCCGGCGGCGTTTCGGCGGACGGCAACCGTTATGCGGGATGCTGGTCACGTCACGGATCAAGGTCACGTTGAGACCAGCAGCCTGGATCGCGCGTATGGCGGACTCGCGGCCCGCACCGGGACCGTTCACGTGCACCCGGACTTCGCGCAGCCCGACGTCGATCGCCTTGCGCGCGGCAGCTTCCGCGGCGACCTGGGCCGCGAACGCCGTGCTCTTTCGGGAACCGACGAAGCCGCACTGGCCGGCGCTCGACCATGCGATAACGTTACCTTGCATGTCGGTTATCGAAATGATCGTGTTATTGAAGGTAGCCTGCACGTGCGCTACGCCGGAAGTCACATTCAGCGCTATGCGCCGCTTCCGTCCCTTCGTCCCTTTCCGTTTTTCCTTGGCCACGAGTGCTTACCTCCTCTTATTTCTTCTTAATGGCCGTGCGCCGCGGCCCCTTGCGCGTGCGCGCATTGGTATGCGTGCGCTGTCCGTGCACGGGCAGTCCCCGTTTGTGCCGGAGACCGCGGTAGCAGTTGATGTCCATCAGGCGCTTGATGTTCGCCGTTACTTCGCGGCGCAAGTCGCCTTCCACCTTGTATTGCGCCTGGATGGCGGTGGAGAGCTGGCTGACCTGTTCGTCCGTCAGTTCGCGCACCCGCATATCCGGATGGATGCCGGTCATCTCGAGCACCTTGCGGGCGCGTGTGGGCCCGATGCCATAGATGGCCTGCAGCCCCGCTTCCACGCGACGGTCCCGAGGCAGGTCGACGCCAACAATGCGTGCCATGAGTTCTCTTCTCCTCGTTTAGCCTTGCCGCTGCTTGTGTTTCGGATTCTCACAGATCACCCGGAGACGGCCATGCCGCCGGATGATTCGGCACTTCTCGCAGATCTTCTTCACGGAGGTCCTTATTTTCATCGTCTCAACTCCTTACATGCGTTCCCGGGCGCCAGCGCCGTGGCCGACGCGGTCACTCTTCCGCCTGGCCCCAGACCAGCGAGGGCGCACGGGACAGGATCTCGCCGCCGTCCTCGCGCACCACAACCGAATGCTCGAAATGCGCACTCGGCTTGCCGTCTGCCGTGACAACCGTCCAGCCGTCACGCAGCACGCGCACCTTGTGCGTGCCCAGATTCACCATGGGCTCGATGGCCAGCACCATGCCGGCGCGCAGCATCGGCCCGCGTTCGCCTGTCACGAAATTCGGGATCTGCGGCTCCTCGTGGAGTTCCGCGCCAACACCATGACCCACGAAATCACGCACGATGCCCATTCCGGCCGGCCGGCAAACCGCCTCAACGGCCTTCGCGATATCCTCAAGGTAGTTGCCGGCTCTGGCCGCCTTGATCGCGCGAGACAAGGCGCGGTCCGCCACCTTGAGCAGGCGGCGGCGTTGCGCATCCACGGTCCCGCACGGCCAAGTCACGGCCGCATCGCCATAATAACCTTTGTAACACACGCCAATGTCGATACTGACTATCTCGCCTTCGCGCATGATGCGGTCGCCGGGGATGCCGTGCACGACCACCTCATCCACCGAGATGCACGTGGCCGCGGGATAGCCCCGGTAACCCAGAAACGCGGATGTTGCGCCGTGCGCGCGGATGACCTCCACGGCCGCGGCATCCAGTTCCCGCGTTTTCGCTCCCGGCTGAATCATGGCCGCAAGCGCGGCATGCACCTCCGCCACAATCCGGTTTGCCTCGCGGAGCAGCGCGATCTCCCGTTCGGAACGGATCGCTATCATGCCGGTCTCATCCGGCCCAACGGCCCGCTTTGGCCAACCGTCACGCATGACACATCCTGTTGTCAATACCCACGACGCGCGCGGATGCGCCGGCCGCGCGATCCGAACCCGTCATAATGTCGCATAATCAAATGCTGCTCGATCTGGCGAATCGTGTCGAGGGCCACGCCCACCAGGATAAGAAGACTCGTGCCGCCGAAGAACTGCACGATGGTCGGATCCGGCACGTCCAGAAAGCGGTAGACGATGGGCGGCAGCAGCGCGACCAAGGCCAGGAACAGGGACCCGGCCAACGTGACGCGCGTCATGACGCGGTTCAGGTAGTCCGCCGTGGCCTTGCCCGGGCGCACGCCCACGATGACACCGCCGTATTTTTTCATGTTATCGGCCATTTCCACGGGATTGAAGGTAATGGCCGTATAGAAGAACGAGAAGAAGATGATCAAGCCGGCATACATCAGGTTGTAGGGGATTCCCGACCAGTCGAAGAGGGTGGTCAAGAAAGCTTCCAGCCAAGGCACACTCACGGACTGGGCGAGCGAGCCCGGCAGCATGAGTATGGAGCTGGCGAAGATGATGGGGATAACGCCGGCCTGATTGACGCGCAGCGGCAGATAGGTCCGCTGTCCGCCCACGACGCCGCGCCCGCGAATCTGTCGCGGGTACTGCACGGGTATGCGCCGCTGGCCGGTGGTCACGACAATCGCGCCGGCCACGACCGCCACCAGCAAGAAGACCAGGATCAGCGCCTGGAATATGCTCATTTGGTCGTTGCCCAGCATGCGGAACAGGTTGAATACGGCGCTGGGCATGCGCGACACGATACTGATGAAGATAATCAGCGACATGCCGTTGCCCACGCCATATTCGCTGATCTGCTCGCCCTGCCACATGATAAAGGCCGTGCCCGTGGTCAGGGTCATGATGGCCATGAGCCGGAACCCCCAGCCCTGGTCCGGCACGATATCAGCCCCAAGACTCTCCATGTACAGGGCAATCATGAACCCCTGCACGATGCAGAGAAGGATGGTGCCGTAGCGGGTGTATTCGGTGATCTTGCGCTGGCCTTCCTGACCCGACTTCTGCAGGGCTTCCAGCGAGGGAATCACCGGCACGAGCAGCGACATGATGATGGAGGCGGTGATATACGGCATGATGCCGAGCGCGAAGACCGTGGCGTTCGCAAAGGCGCCGCCCGTGAACATGTCGTAAAAGCCAAGCAGACCGCCCGCTTCGCCCAGCGTCTTGGCCAAGGCCGCCCCGTCCACGCCCGGCATGGGCACGTGACAGCCAAGCCGGTAGATCGCCAGCATCAGCAGCGTAAAGATGATGCGGCTCTTCAACTCGGGAATCTTGAAGGCGTTCTTGAAAGCTTCAATGGGCTGGGACACCTATGCTACTCCTCGCTTATTCGGCCGGCGCCGCCGCCGTCGCGTCCGCGCCTTCCCGCCCCACAATCTCGATGGTCCCGCCCGCAGCCTCGATCTTCGCGCGCGCGGACGGGCTAATCGCCTGCACCTTGACCGTGAGCCGCGTCTTGATCTCGCCGCGGCCCAGAATCTTGATGCCGCCGGGCAGTGCCTGCGCCAACCCGGCCTCCACCAGCATGGCTGAGGTCACTTCCATGCCGTCGTCAAAGATTTGTTCGAGCACGTCCACGTTGACGATACCCATGGGCCAACGCTTCTCGTGGTGGAACCCACGCTTGGGCAGACGGCGGTGCAGCGGCATCTGGCCGCCCTCAAAACCGGGCCGCAAGGTCATGCCTGACCGGGATTTCTGCCCCTTATGGCCCCGGCCGCAGGTCTTGCCGTGCCCCGAACCGGTGCCGCGTCCGACCCGCTTGCGATTCTTGCGCGCGCCCGGCGCGCTCCTCAGATTGCTCAGGTCCATGGTCTCGTAATCCTTATCCCGTTCCGTATCATCCGCGAGGCGGCATTACAGCACTTCGGCCACTTCGAGGCCGCGCATCGCGGCGACTTCTTCCACGCGCCTCAGGTTTTTCAGACCTTCGAGCGTTGCCCAGACCACGTTGGTCGCGTTGTTCGACCCCAACGATTTCGTCAGGATGTTTTTGTAGCCCGCGGCTTCGACCACGGAGCGGACCGGACCGCCGGCCACGATGCCCGTGCCGAGCGAAGCCGGCTTGAGCAGCACACAGGCGGAATCCGACTGTCCGTGCACCTCGTGCGGGATCGTCGTGTTCACGATGGGCACTTCAATCATGCAGCGCCGGGCGCGTTCGATCGCCTTGCGGATAGCCTCGGGCACTTCCGCGGCCTTGCCCATGGCGGCGCCGACATGACCCTGGCCGTCGCCCACGACGACGATGGCGCTGAAGCTGAACCGCCGGCCGCCTTTTACCACTTTGGCGACGCGGTAAATCTTCACCACGTGTTCAATGAGTTCGTTTTCCTGCCCCTCGCGTTCGCGTGTGCGCCTGGGGGCGCGGGGTTCCGCCGATGCTGGTCCCGTATTCAACGTGCATTCTCCTAGAATTGCAGGCCGGCTTCGCGCGCCGCCTCGGCCAATGCCTTGACGCGGCCATGATACAGCCGCCCGCCACGATCAAAACACACTCTCTGGATGCCCTCCGCCACCGCTTTCTCGCCGAGGGCCTTGCCAACTTCCTTCGCGCCGGCGACGTTGCCTCCGGGAACCTTGAGCGCGAGCGAGGAAACCGTCGTCAGCACGCGGCCCCGGCTGTCGTCGATGATTTGCGCGTAGATATGCTTCAGCGTGCGGGTAACCCGCAGCCTGGGCCGGTCCGGAGACCCGAAGATATCCTTGCGCACCCGGCTTTTCCGCCGTTCCAGCAACTTAACTTTTCTGCTCTTTCGTGCCATCGAAGTCGTTTCCCGATCGCGTCGCGCCGCGTACTAGGCCGCGCGAACGCGCTGTTGCACCAGGGCCCACCGGTTACTTGGCGCCGGCCTTGCCCACTTTACGACGCACATGCTCGGTCGAGTAACGCACGCCCTTGCCCTTGTACGGTTCGGGTTTGCGGATGGCGCGAATGTTCGCGGCCACCTGCCCGACCAGTTCCTTGTCGATGCCGGAAACCCGGATCGTCTGCGGGGTATCCACAGCAAAGGCAATCCCTTCCGGCGGCTCGACGGTCACCGGATGGCTGTAGCCGAGCGCCAGGTTAAGGTTCCGGCCCTGCAGCGAGGCGCGGTACCCCACGCCTTCGATAAGCAGCGTCTTCTCGAAGCCCTGTGTCACGCCGACAATCATGTTGTGGACGAGCGCCCGCGTCAGGCCGTGGACGGCGCGGTCCTCGCGCGCGTCGCTCGGCCGCGTAACGTGGATTTCCTTGTCTTCGAGCGTAATCTTCATGCGCGGCACAAATTCGCGTTCCAGCGTTCCCTTCGGGCCTTTGACCTTCAGGCAAGCGCCCTTCACTTCGCAGGTCACGCCATCCGGAATGGGCACCGGCAGTCTACCGATTCGCGACACGGTTCACTTCCTTTCCTTGCTTGCCCGGCCTTACCAGACCTCGCAGATGAGCTCGCCGCCGACGCCCGCCTTGCGCGCGTCTTTGCCGGTCATCACGCCGCTGGATGTGCTGAGAATTGAAATGCCGAGTCCGCTGCGGACAGGCTTGATATCCTTCGTGCGCACATACACGCGCAGGCTGGGCCTGCTGATGCGCCGCAGACCCTGGAGCACCGGGCTGCGGTCCGGCAGGTACTTGAGCGTGATACGCAGTCGGCCTGGCCCGATATCCTCCACGATCTCGAAATCCTTGATGAAGCCTTGTTCCTTCAGTACGCGGCAGATTTCGAGCTTCAGGCCGGACGCCGGGCATTCCACGACGCCTTGCTGCGCCAGGATGGCGTTGCGCAGGCGCGTCAGCAAATCGGCAATGGGATCACTCATAGCCATGATACTGTCTACCTTTCCTCACCAGCTCGACTTTTTCACGCCGGGCAACTTGCCTTCGAGCGCCAGTTCACGCAAGGCTATCCGGGACAGGCGGAATTTGCGGTAGTAGCCCCGGGGACGGCCCGATAGGGCACACCTGTTACGGTAGCGCACCGGGCTCGAGTCGCGGGGCAGCCGCGCCAGTTTGCGGTAGGCCTCCTGCCGCTGTTCCATGGTCGACGCGGGATTCTTGATGATGGCGAGCAGTTCTCGGCGCTTGCCGCGATACTGGTTCACCAGCTTCGTTATCCGCTTTACCTGTTCAATCTTGCATTTCTTCGCCAAGGTGCTACTCCTTGTGCTGCCGGTTTGTCTGCCTAATTGCTGAACGGCATCCCGAGTTGGCGCAACAACTCGCGGCTTTCTTCCGGGGACTTGCTGTTCTTGATCACGAACGTGATGTTCATGCCGCGCACTTTCGTGATCTTGTCTATATTGATTTCTGGGAATATGGTCTGCTCGCGCAGACCGAGGGTGAAATTCCCGAACTTGTCAAAACCGCGCGGCGAAATGCCGCGAAAGTCGCGGATACGCGGGATCGCCACGTTGAACAGCCGGTCCATGAACTCGTACATGCGGTTGCCGCGCAGCGTGACCATGCAGCCGACCTGCGCGCCCGCGCGCAGCTTGAAGTTCGAAATGGACCGCCGCGCCTTGCGGATGCAGCCTTTCTGCCCCGTGATGACGCCCAATTCGGTCAGCGCGGTTTCGAGCAAGCGCAGGTCCTGGGTCGCGTCGCCGACGCCCATGTTGACGACGACTTTCTCGACCTTCACCGCCTGCATGACGTTCTTGTAGCCGAACTGCTCGCGCATGCGCGGCAGAATCTCGTTTGCGTAGCGTTCTTTGAGTCTTGGTGCCACAGTAGCGCTCCTCCTCACCGCTTATCGTTGAGGGTTTCGCCGTTAATTTGGAAGATCCGCACGCGGCTGCCGTCTTCCAGCCGTTTCATCACGATCTTGGACGGCGCCTTGGCCGATTCACACCACGGCATGACGTTTGAGAGGTGTATCGGCGCTTCACGTTCGACGATACCGCCCTGCTGATTGCGGCTGCTCGCCTTGGTGTGGCGCTTGATGACATTCACGCCTTCGACCAACAGCCGTTCCTTCTTCGGATACATGGCCAGTACGCGACCCCGGCGGCCTTTGTATTTGCCGCGGATCACCACGACCGTATCGTTCTTGCGGATATGCATGACCTTTACCCTCTACAGCACTTCGGGCGCCAGGGACAGGATCTTGGTGAACCCCTTGGCGCGCAATTCCCTGGGCACGGGCCCGAACACGCGCGTGCCGCGCGGCTCCGGTTCGTTGCCCTTGTTCTTCTTGTCCAGGTTGACCAGAACGGCGGCGTTCGAATCGAAGCGGATCGTCGTGCCGTCCGCGCGCTTCGTGTCCTGACGCATGCGCACGATGACCGCTTTCACCACGTCGCCCTTCTTGATCGCGGCGTTCGGCAGCGCGTCTTTCACCGTCGCGGTGACGATGTCACCGAGCCCGCCGTAACGCCGCTTCGACCCGCCCATAATTTGAATGATGCGGATTCGCCGGGCGCCGCTGTTGTCCGCCACCTTCAGTCGCGAATAAATCTGAATCATGGCCCTTGTACCTTCTCGCCGCTGGGGCGTCGCCGCTCCTGCGTCAATCTGCGCGTTTCACGATTTCTGCCAGACGCCACCGCTTCGTCTTGCTGAGCGGCCGCGTCTCCACAATCCGCACCGTGTCGCCCACGTGGCACTCGTTGCGCTCGTCATGGGCTTTGAACTTCTTCGTCCGCTTGATGCCCTTCTTGTAGAGGGCGTGCTGCTTCAGCGATTCCACGACGACCGTAATCGTCTTGTCCATGCGGTCGCTGGCCACTACGCCAACCCGCTCTTTCCGGTATGCGTCTGCCATGGTTGCTATTTCCTCTTCTCGGCGGCGAGGTCCCGTTCCCGCAGCACCGTCTTGATGCGCGCGATCTCCTTGCGCGCCTCGCGCACGGATCGCACATTTTCGACGATCTCGGTCGTGGCCTGGACGCGGTAGGCGAGCAGGTCGCGCTGGCGCTTGCCCAGCCGTTCCTGCAGCTGCTCGCCGGTCATTTCACGCAATTGATTCGCTTTCACTCGCCGGCCTCCTCTAGTCGCGCTTCACGAACTTGGTCGGGATCGGCAGTTTGTGCCCGGCGAGGCGAATGGCCTCGCGCGCGATACCCTCGGTCACACCTTCGATCTCGAACATGACGCGGCCCGGCTTCACAACGGCCACCCACTCTTCGGGCGCGCCCTTGCCTTTACCCATGCGCACTTCTGCGGGCTTTTTCGTGATGGGTTTATCCGGAAATACCCGAATCCAGATCTTCCCGCCGCGCTTCACGTAGCGCGTCATGGCGATACGGGCCGCTTCAATCTGGCGCGCCGTGACCCAGCCGTCACGCATCGCCTTGAGTCCATACTCGCCAAAATCCACCGAAATGCCGCCCTTACTCTTGCCCGAACGGCGGCCGCGCTGCTGCTTGCGGTACTTGACTCGCTTCGGCATCAACATCGTGTGACTTCTCCTATCGCGCCGATTCGCGGCCCGCGCCTGAGCGTTCGCCGCGTTCGCCACGCTCGCCACGCTCGCCCCGGTCGCCGCGGCGCGCGTGCGGGGCGGCCTGACCGCCAACCGTCGTCACCATTTCACCGGGCGCCAGTTCGCCGTGGTAGATCCAGCACTTCACGCCAATGGTGCCGTAGGTGGTCCGGGAAATCGCGAAACCGTAGTCCACGTTGGCGCGCAACGTGTGCAGCGGCACACTGCCTTCGCGGGCCTGCTCGGACCGGGCGATTTCCGCGCCGTTCAGGCGGCCCGCCACGCGAAGGCGGATACCTTTCGCGCCCAGCCGCATCGTATTCTGGATCGCCTTTTTCATCGCGCGCCGGAAGGACACGCGGCGTTCCAACTGCTGCGCGATGCTCTCGGCGACAAGCATGGCGCTCAATTCGGGGCTGAGCACCTCATGGATGTTGATCAGCAGTTCACGCCCCGTCAGCTGCTCGAGTTCGTAGCGCAGCTTGTCGACTTCCTGGCCGCGCTGGCCGATCACCAGGCCGGGCCGGGCCGTATAGATGTGTACCTTCGCCTTGCGGCCGGCGCGCTCGATGTCAATCTTGGCCACGCCCGTATTGTGCAGGCGCTTCTTGATGTAGTCGCGGAGCTTCAGGTCCTCGTGGAGCAGGTCCGCGTAGTTCCGGCCCGCGTACCAAATGGACGACCAGTTCTGGATGACGCCCAGGCGGAAGCCGTTAGGATGTACCTTTTGACCCACGGTGCTCTCCTTTTATTTTTTCGTTTTGCCTTTTGCGGAGGCTTTTTCCTGGACCTCGCCGCCGCTGATCTCAATGCGCACATGGCTGCGGGTCTTGCGAATGCGCACGCCCCGGCCGCGCGGCATGGCGCGCCAGCGTTTCAGCGTCAGGCCCTGGTCCACCATGATCGTCGAGACGACCATCTCGTCCGTGTCGATGCGGTCGTGCTTTTCCGCGGCCAGGTTTTCGGCGTTGGCCACGGCCGAATCGAGCAGCTTGCGCAGCGGCATGGCGGACTTCTTCAACGTGTAGTCCAGAATGTAGCGCGCTTCCGCCACCTTCTTGCCGCGGATCAGGTCGGCTACGAGCCGGGCCTTGCGCGGGGCGACGGTCAGGTTTTTAACGTATGCCTTGGCGGTTGCCATAACGAATGCTCCCGGTTACTTCGCGCCCGCGTGCGCGCGGAACGTGCGCGTAGGCGCGAATTCGCCCAGCCTGTGCCCGACCATGTTCTCGGTGATGAACACCGGGATGAACGTCTTGCCGTTGTGGACCGCAATGGTCAACCCCACCATGTCGGGGATGACCGTCGAACGCCGCGACCACGTCTTGATGACCTTGCGGTCCTTGGTCGCCTGCGCCGCGCGAATCTTGTCGAGCAGGCTCACTTCTACGAAGTATCCCTTTTTCAGTGAACGAGCCACCGTGCGTTCTCCTCTTCGCCGTTACCGGGTCCTGCGACGGATGATGTACTTGTTGGTGCGGTGCGTCTTCTTGCGCGTCTTGTATCCCTTGGTGGGCTTGCCCCACGGCGTGCTGGGGTGCCGGCCGCCCGAGGTGCGGCCCTCGCCGCCGCCGTGCGGGTGGTCCACCGGGTTCATCGCGACGCCGCGCACCTTGGGCCGCTTGCCGAGCCAGCGGGTCCGGCCCGCCTTGCCGACCTCGATGTTGACGTGCTCTTCATTGCCGACCGTGCCGATGGTGGCGCGGCAGTTGGAGAGGACCCGGCGCATTTCGCCGGAGGGCAGGCGCAGCACGCAATAACGGCCTTCCTTGGCCAGCAACTGGCAGCCGTTCCCCGCGGCGCGGGCCATTTGGCCGCCTTTGCCCGGCACAAGTTCGACATTGTGAATGTTCGTGCCCAGCGGGATGCGGTCGAGCGGCAAGGTGTTGCCCACATCATACTCGGCGTCGGGGCCGCTCACGATCCGCTGGCCCACCGCCAAACCGTTGGGCGCGATGATATAGCGCTTTTCGCCGTCGAGGTAGGAGATAAGCGCGATGCGCGCACTGCGGTTCGGGTCGTATTCAATCGAGACGACCTTACCCGGAATACCGTCCTTCTCGCGCTGAAAATCGATGCTGCGGTAACGGCGCTTGTGGCCGCCGCCCCGGCGCCGCATGGTAATGCGGCCCTGGTTGTTGCGCCCGGCGCGGTCGTGCGCGGGTTGGGTAAGCGCCTTTTCGGGCCGCGTCTTGGTGATTTCGGAGAAATCCGCCACCGACATGCCGCGGCGCGACGGGGTAACGGGTTTGAATCGCTTTACTGGCATGGGTCCGCCTTCCCTAAATCAGTTCAATGACATCGCCCCGGCGCAGCGTAACGATCGCTTTCTTCCACTGGGAACGGCGCCCGACGCGCCGCGACCGCATGTGCTGCCGGAGTTTGCCCTGATAGTTCATCGTGTTTACCGAAACGACATGCACTTCGGGAAACTGGATCTCAATCGCTTCCTTGATTTGCTGTTTGTTCGCTTCGGGATGCACGCGAAACGTATATTGGTTTGCTTTGCGCGTCTGGATCTGCGAATCTTCCGTGATAATCGGCCGCAGAATGATCTTGTGGGGCTCTACGCTCATGACAGCCTCTCCTGCAAGTATGCTAGCGCCTCTTGCTGAACAATCACGCGGCCGGCCAGCATCACGTCCAGCACATTGACGTCAGCGGCTGTGCGCACGGTCACGTGCGGGATGTTGCGCGACGACAACAGCACGTTCCGGTCCGTGGCTGCCGTGACCAGCAGCGTTTTGCGCCCTTCGGGCGACAGGCGCGCCATCATCGCGGCAAACGGTTTCGTCTTGGGCTGCTCCACCTGCAATCCGGCCAGCACGCTGAGGCGGTCCTCGCGGAGCCGGTCGCTGAGTGCGCAGCACACGGCCTGCCGCTTGACGCGCACGGGCACGTCTTGGCGGTAACTGCGCGGGATAGGCCCAAAGATGGTGCCACCGCCGCGCATCTGGGGCTCGCGGCTGCTGCCCTGCCGGGCACGGCCGGTTCCCTTTTGACGAAACGGCTTAATGCCGCCGCCGCTCACTTCCTTGCGCGTTTTCGTCTTGTGCGTGCCGTGGCGGGCCGCGTTCCGCAGCGCCAGGACCGCCTCGTGGACGACCGTTTCGTTAAAGGGAGCGTCAAAGACCTGGTCGCTCACCTCGAGCATACCCTGCTCGACGCCGGCCGTATCGACGACTTTAACCGAAGCCATTACTTCGACCCTTTCTCCGTCTTCTCGCCTGCCTTGCGCGCGCGTGCCTTGATGCTGCGGCGCACCATGACGATGCCGCCGTTGGCGCCGGGCACCGCGCCGCGGACTACCAGCAGGTTCTTCTCGGCGTCTACTTCCACCACTTCGAGATTCTGCGCGGTGACGCGCTCATCGCCCATGTGGCCGGGCAACCCCTTGCCCTTGTACACCTCGGCGGGGTACGCGCTCTGGCCGATGGACCCGGGCGCCCGGTGAAAATTGGAGCCGTGCGTGCCCGGACCGCCGCTGTAGTGGTGGCGCTTGATCACCCCGGCAAAACCCTTGCCCTTCGATCGGCCCGTTACATCGACCGAGTCGCCGATCTGGAGGACCCAGTCCCCGATCTTGAACTTGATGATTTCTACCTCGACCTCCTCGCCCTTCTCCTTGTCCTTCACCTTCTTCTTTTCCGTGACAGTCTCAATCCTGACTTCGCCGCCCGTCGCAAGCGCGCTGTCCTTCGCCACGCGGAATTCGACGAGACGCCGTTTCGGCGTGACCTTGGCCTTCGCGAAATGGCCCGCCACGGGCTTCGTGCAGCGCTTCTCCTTCAGTTCCTGGAAGCCAAGCTGCACGGCATCGTAACCGTCGGTCTCTTCGCACTTGCGTTGCACGACCGCACATGGGCCCGCCTCGATAAGCGTCACGGGTATCCACCGCCCATCCGGGGTAAAAATGCGCGTCATGCCGACTTTCTTTCCCAGTATTCCGTTCAGCATCGCTTGTAGTCCTCTGCCGCGTCCGCGCGTTCGGCCGCTACTGCTTAATCTCCACGTCGACACCCGCGGGCAAGTCGAGCCTCATGAGCGCATCGACCGTAGCCGCGTTCGGGTTGAGAATGTCGAGCAGCCGTTTGTGGGTGCGGCTCTCGAACTGCTCCCGCGACTTCTTGTCAATGTGCGGTCCACGCAAGACGGTGTACTTGCTGAGGGCAGTCGGCAGCGGTATGGGACCGTTGATGCCGGCGCCCGTGCGCTGCGCCGCAGCCACGATTTCGCGCGTCGATTGATCGAGCAAATGATGATCATACGCCCGCAGCTTAATCCGTATCTTATGCGTAGCGGCCATGATTGCGTCTCCGGTTCTTGTCCTGTCGTCCGTGCCTTTATTCTATGCAATAACCTTGGTCACGACGCCCGCGCCCACGGTGCGGCCGCCTTCGCGGATCGCGAAGCGCAATTCCTCGTTCATCGCGATCGGGGTAATCAGTTCCGCCGTGATCCGGATGTTGTCGCCGGGCATC
>JAGMZX010000135.1 GCA_018005585.1 Candidatus Hydrogenedentota bacterium
TGCGGCTGACCGCTCAGTTCCCCGGCGAGGAAACGCCGCACAGCGTTCTCGGGGTCGTCCTCGTCGTGCACGAGGTACACCTCGATGCCATGCACCTTGAGGTCTTCAGCGGCGCGCCAACCCATGCCGCGACAGATCACGGCCTGGCAATCATGGAGTGCGCGCAGGATGCCCGCATGGCTGTGCGGCTGCCCCGATCCGGGCTCACCGTGACACCCGCCGTGGGCATGAGCCGAGTGGCGGTTCGGCCGGATTTCGTCCTGCGCGACGTTCCCGCCCGCCGTCTCGAACACGAGAAACGACGCGCAGCGGCCAAAATGGCCCGCAATCGTCAGGTTCTCATCGCAAGGCACTGCAACTTTCATTCGATGGTCTCCTTCTTGGTTTCGTTCACCGCGCAAGGGTCTTGGCCGTAATGGCGATGGCGCGCGCGCCTCCTTTCACCACGACCGCAACCGCGTTCCATGTCGATGCGGCGGATTGCAATGCTCCGGCATAGAGGGCACTCCACGGGACGGGGCACGCAAAAGGGGACGCTCCACACGTAAAGGCACGAAACGCACTGAAATGCTCGTGTGGCACTCATTTCGACGGGGCCTCCTTCTATGCGCACCGCTTTCCCTTCGATCAATGCGCCGGCAATCTTGCGCCGCGCCGTCTCGAGGATGCGGCTGAAGGTCGGGCGCGAAACCTGCATCCGAGAACCGGCCTCTTCGTGGTACAGACCCTCGAAGTCGGCCAGGCGGACCGCCTCGAGTTCGTCCAGCGTAAGCACAACCGTCTCAAGGTGCGTTGCCGGCACGCCCGCGGGCTTATAAAGGGTACAGTCCGGTGCGAGCCCGACTCTGCGACAGCATTTGGGCCGCGGCATGGCGGAAACCTCCATAGAGAGCTACTTGCGCCTCTATTATGAGCATATGCTCATTATTTTGTCAAGCCGCGCCTTGGAGTCACGCAATAGGGGTCTCCGCAAGTTGTCAAGAGTAGTCTTTTCCGCCACCTCCAATGGAATAGACCCTCATTCTCAACCGGTGTGCCGATATATAGGGACAGTCTATGATTTTGCCCCAATATGTTGTTGCAAAAACAGAGTATCTCTGCTAAGATGGAGTCACGCTGAAGGGAGGCACGTTTTATCAACGTGCGTGTAAAATGCTATTTATGAATAAATTAGAAAATGAGCGGCGTTGCGAAGTCCTGGGCGTGTGCATGTTCATGCTCACGCTTCTTCTCTTTCTGGCGCTGGTTACCGATTCGCAGCACCGGTATTCACACCGGTATCTGGACGGACTCGCGGAGGCACCGAATTTGCTGGGGCGGCCCGGCGCGATACTCGCCGGCACGCTGGCGATACTCGTGGGCGGCGCGGCACACGTGACTTATTTCCTGACGCTCCTGTGGGGGTTGATGCTGTTCCGGTACAAGCTGCTCGACCGGCTGTTGACGCGTATTGTGGGCACGTGCATTCTGGTCGGTGCGGTGGCGGGGCTGTTGCATTTGAATTTCGCCGACCCGTTGCGTCATTCCCTGCCGGGCGGTGCACTGGGCGCCTTCATGGCGGAACGGCTGTTTCTGCCTGAATTTGGGAAGATTGGGTGCAACGTGACCGGAATCACGATGGTGCTCGTCGGCCTGCTGCTCTCGACGGAAATTCTGTTCGTTGATACCTTCAAGATAACGCGCGCGGCGACGCGCTGCTTCCTGCGCGCGAATCTGGCGCTGGTGGCGGCACACCGCGCGCGCCGGCAGGCCGTGGCGCAGCGTGAGCGCTCGTCAGCGCCGGCGGAACGCGTGCGCGCGGCCAGGAAACGCGACGAGGACATCCCGCCTGCGCCGCTCGTGCCGCCGGAAACGGCGGAGTTGCCGTTTGACGGGCCGCCCGTGGAGGACACGCCGTTCGAGGCCATCCCCAATATCCCTGAGCCGGTGCTGGCGCGCGATGCGGACCCGCTGCACGCGACGGTCGAACTCGATGCCGCGCCGGAGGCGGCGCCGGTGCCCAGCAACGGTCAGTTGGACCTTAGCGCGGATGAATGCAGTCCGGCACGGCCGGTGCGCCGCGTGGTAAAGCGCAAGAGACTGGCCGCGGAGGTCGAACTGCCGCCGGACTATGAGTATCCCCGGTTCTTCACGCGCCCACCCATGGAACTACTGGACGAACCACGGCCCCGGGTCATCAAGAACCTGAGCGAACAACTGGCGCATACGGGGGCGCTGCTCGAGAAAACACTGCAGACGTTCGGCATCGAGGCGCGCGTAACGGATTACACGCGTGGGCCGACCATCACGCGCTATGAACTGGAACCGGCGCCGGGCATCAAGGTGAGCCGCTTCCTCGCGCTGGCGGACGATTTGGCGCTGGCGTTGAAGGCGCACCGGGTGCGCGTCGAGGCGCCCATACCGGGCAAGGGCCGCGTGGGCATCGAGGTGCCCAACGTCGAGCGCGACCAGGTGCTGATCCGCGAGTTGCTCGAGAACCGCGCGTTCGCGCAGTACAAGGGCAGATTGCCGCTGGCGCTGGGCAAGGATATCACGGGCGCGCCGCGTGTCGCGGATCTGGCGACGATGCCGCACCTGCTGGTGGCGGGCGCAACGGGTACGGGCAAGACGGTGTGCGTGAAGGCGCTGCTTGCGAGCCTGCTGTTCCGCCACACGCCCGAGGAGCTGCAGCTGGTGCTGATCGACCCGAAGATGGTCGAGTTCATGATTTTCAACGACATACCGCACCTGATCACGCCCGTGGTGGTCGAGCCGAAGAAGGCGGCCGCGGCGCTGAACTGGCTGATCCACGAAATGGAAGAGCGGTATCAGCTCTTCGCGAACCTCAATTGCCGCAACATCGACGTTTACAACGAGAGCGTCGAGAACGGCGAGATCGAAGTCGAGGGCGAGCAGCAGGACGGCAGCAGTGGCTCCGTCACCGTGATCCGCAAGCTTCCCTATATCGTGTGCATCATCGACGAGCTGGCGGATCTGATGATGCAGGCGCGCGCGGAGGTGGAAGACGCGATCGGGCGGCTTGCGCAAAAGGCGCGGGCCGTCGGCATTCACCTGATAATCGCGACGCAGCGGCCGTCGGTGGACGTGCTGACCGGCGTGATCAAGGCAAACTTCCCGTCGCGCCTGTCGTTCCAGGTCTCGTCGCGCGTGGATTCGCGGTGCATCCTGGACGAAATCGGCGCGGAACGGCTCATCGGCCTAGGCGACATGCTGTATCTGCCGGCAGGCCATTCGAAGCCAATCCGGATCCAGGGCGCGTTCGTGAGCGACCCGGAGATGAACGGGTTGATCGGCTACTTGAAAACGCAGGCTCCTCCGCAGTACAAAGATGAAATCGAGTACTTCGGTAAAACCGGGGAACTTCGGGAAGAAGCCATAGACGAGTCGGACCCATTGCTTGAGGACGCGGTGCGGGTGGTTCTGGAAACGGGGCAGGCCTCGATTTCGATGGTGCAACGGCGCCTGCGAGTAGGGTACACTAGAGCCGCCCGGTTGATTGATATCATGGAATTGAAGGGGATCGTGGGTCCGCATGTGGGAAGCAAGGCGCGGGAGATTCTGGTCAACGCGCAATTGGAGGACGATCAGGCATGAGCCGGTTCGTGGAGCAGGGGATAGCGTTGCGCGCGCGGCGGGAGGAATTGGGCCGGACTCTGGTGGAGGCGCACGATGCGATTCACGTGCCTATTGAGCATCTGCGGGCGCTCGAGGCCGGTGATCTGCGCGCGCTGCCGGGAACGGCCTTCGCCAGCGGGTTTCTGAAAACCTATTGCGAGTATCTGGAAACGGACGCGGCGCCGTTCCTCTACGCGCTCGACGCGTGTACGGGCGGTATCCGCAAGGCGCCCATACACCGGCAAGCCGCCGCCCCGACAGCGCCGGAACGTCCGGCGTGGATGACGGACGTAATTGCCTGGGGCGCGGTTTGTGGCCTGATGGTCTTTGCCTGGTTCACCTACACCGTTGTCGTGCGCCCGATTATCGAGAGCTACCAGGACCGCGTGCGCGCCGGCACGGTCGAGGTGGCGCCGCCGAGCATGTTCGAGATTGAGAAGTAGCCATCCGGCCGCCGGCGCTCCCGATGCGGGAAGCATTGCCGGGCGCAGCGCCTGTGATACAATGGCCTTGCTATGAATCTCCCGAATAAACTGACGGTCAGCCGCTGCCTGATGGCCATTGTATTCGTGGCGTTCATGTCCTTCGAAAACGTGGCCACGTACCTCCTGGGCCTCGTCACGTTTATCGTGGCGGCGATCACGGACTACTACGACGGCAAGATTGCGCGCGAGCGCAACCTGATCACGAATTTTGGCAAGCTGCTCGACCCCGTGGCGGACAAGGTGCTGATGGTGTCGGCGTTCATCATGCTGATGCAGGTGCCTGAACTGCACATTCCCGGCTGGACAATCGTCGTTATTCTGGCGCGCGAATTCCTGGTCACGGGCGCGCGTTCGCTGGCGGCGGCGGAGGGCTCCGTCATCCCGGCCAGCGTCTACGGCAAGCGCAAGACCGCTTTCCAGATGACCTTCGTGATCACGTTTCTTTCCCTCGTGGTGGCGCTGCGGCTCGCCGCGCTGGCGCCGCAGGCCGCGGCGTTGCTGCCCGGCGGGCTTGCGATGTACCGGGACGCGCTGGCGCCGCTTTCACTCGTGGCCATCGTTCTTATTGCCATGTATACCCTCTACTCGGGAGCGCAATTCGCTTGGCAGAACTGGAAAGCGCTCCGGCTCGACACCGCGGTATGAGCCCCACCGCGCCGTCGAAAGCCATCGTCAACCTGCGCCACTACGCGCACAATCTTGCCGTGGTGCGCAAGCTGGTGGGCGGCCGGGTCGGCATTGCCGCCATTGTGAAAGCCAATGGCTATGGCCACGGCATGCTCGCCATGGCCCGCAAGGCCGTTGAATCGCACGCGGCGATGCTGGGCGTCGCCACGATCGATGAAGGCATCCAACTGCGCAAGGCGGCGGTCACGGCGCCGATCCTGGTGTTGTTCCAGCCGTGCCGCGAAGCCCTCGGCGCCGCCGTGGCGCACCGGCTGACGCTCATGATCTGCGACGTGGAGACTGCGCGCGCCCTGGACGAAGTGGCGCTCAAGACGGGCAAGGTCATGCCGGTGCACTGCATGATAGACACGGGCATGGGCCGCCAAGGCTTCAGTCTGGAGTCGGCGCCGGACCAGCTTCAGTACATCACGCGCATCCCGCGCATTGACATCGCGGGCCTCGCCACGCATTTCCCCGTGGCCGACAAGGCAGATGACCCGTTCACGTTGAACCAGATCAAGGCGTTCAAGCAATTTCTCAAGCGCGCGGACAAGGCCGGCATCCCCTTCGAAAAGGCCCACGCCGCCAACAGCGCCGCCGTGCTCAACTATCCCGGCGCGCACTTCGACATGGTCCGGCCCGGACTCGTCACTTACGGGGTATGGCCTCTCGAAGGGCCTCCCCGGCCCGGCCTGCTTCTGCCCGTGCTGCGCTGGGAAACACGCGTCACGCAGGTGAAGACGCTGGAACCCGGCTCGAGCGTCAGCTACGGGCGCACCTACACCACCGCGGGCCGCATGCGCGCCGCCATTCTGCCCATCGGCTACGCCGACGGCTACAAGCACAGTCTCTCGAACAAGGCAGACGTGCTCATCCGCGGCACACGATGCCGCGTCCGCGGCGCGGTGTGCATGGACCAGACCGTCGTGGACGTCACCCACCTGCCCGATATTACCGAGGGCGACATCGTGACGGTCATCGGCCAGGACGGCGACGAGGTCATCAGCGCGGAAGAACTGGCGCGCCATGCCGGCACCATCCCTTATGACATCCTCACCGGCATCGGCAACCGCGTCCCCAGGGAATACATCGAGTAGCGTCTGCATTCCTTTCCTTCGGACCAGATGGACAACTGCGCGGCACGCCGCGTGAGACTTGAGGTTGCGGAATCAGCATGACGGAACCAAACAGCACAGGTGTCATCGTCGTGGACCATGGTTCCCGGCTTGAAGCCGCGAACGCCCTGCTGCACCGCGTGTGCCGCATGTACGCGGAGCGCACAGGCATGCCCATCGTGGAGCCCGCCCACATGGAACTCGCCGAGCCCACGGTCGGGCAGGCGTTTGCGCGCTGCGTCGAACGCGGCGCGAAAGAGATCGTCGTCCTGCCCTATTTCCTCTCCCCCGGACGCCACAGCATGAAGGACATCCCCCGTTTCGCCGCAGAGGCCGCCGCAGCGTTCCCGGGCGTCGCCTACCGCATCGCCGAGCCTCTCGGCCTCGACCCATGCATGGCGGACATCATGCACCGGCGCGTACGCGAGGCCTTGGAGCACTGAGCGGCGCGATTGGCCCCTATTTCCCGGCCTGGGCGCGTTCTTCGAGCATCTTCTCGAGTTCGGGCAGATGCTCCTGGACACGCTGGACCCCGATTTCGGCGCCGCGGCGGAGCAATTCGGGCATCACCTGGATGGTCTTCTGGCCCGTCTCGCTGCTGTAGAAAACAATGAGGTCCTGGAGTTCGGCCTCGGTGAAGGTCTGCACATACAGGTTCAGGATGTCTTCCTTCAGGGTTTCCCAGTTCATGTATTTGCGGAAGAACTCGAGGAGCAGCTCTCGGTAGGGCTTCAATTCGGGATTGCCCAGGATTTGCGCATCGACCATCTGTTCGTAGGATTGCTCGATGAGCCGGTCCATTTGGATCAGGGTTACGACCTGTTCCGCGGCGTCGCGGTGCGCGTCCACCGCGGCGATTACCGAAACGGAGCCGGCGCCCAGCGCGAAAAATGCCATGGTAACTATCAGTGTATTCTTCATGAGAGCTTTCCTCCGGCCCCCGCGCGGGATGCCGCGCGGCGCGCCCTGTTGTTGCGGAAGCGAGTATATCAGCCGCGGCCTGGCGCGGCGCAATGCCCCGACCGTGGTATACTGAAACCGTGGCACGGTCGTCTCGCCGGTGATGGAAGAACACGGTCCCCGCTTTCGCGGGAATGATGCCCATGCCACGGTGTGGAGAGAATCCCATGCGGCTGTTGACAATCCCCCTGCTGGCGGCGCTCCTTGCGGCGGGCTGCGGCGTCGAGGTGGTGACGGTCGCGGCTACACAGGCCGAGTTGCAGAAGCAGGCCGCGACCGCGGCAACCCGCCAGTTGGAGCACGCGGAGCGCGACACCGCCCAGGCGCGCATCCAGAACGCGATCATGACGTATCAGGCCGAGAACGGCGCGTACCCGCCGTCGCTCGAGGCGCTTGTGCCGGGCTATCTGCCCGCGATTCCACCGAAGCCGGACGGCACGCCTTACGGCTATGACCCGCGGACCGGCCGCGTGCTCGACCGGCCCATGACCGGCCCCAACCCCGCCGATTTGCAGAAGATTGAGGAAATCCGCGCGGCCATCCACCGTTACGGAACCGCGACGGGCTACTATCCGTCCACGCTGGACGCGCTCGTGCCGGCCTATTTGCCAACGCCTCCGCGCACCGCGGACGGACGCCCGTTCGTCTACAACAACCAGAACGGCTACGTCGGTCTGCCGGACGCGCCCGCTCCGGCAAGCGCGCCCGCCGCCGCGCGGCCCGCCGACGGCGCCGGGCCGATGGGCGAGGTCATGACGGGTATCGGGATGCAGCAGCAGTTGAACAGCGGCGGCACGGCGGCTGCCGGCGCCTCGGGCGCGCAGTCGCGGCGCGCGCTGGGCAACGCGATGTCCGGCTACAATCAGCAGGCGGAACAAGCCTTGGGCTGGGAAAATCAGTAGCGGCCCAGTGTACTCATCCTGATGTTCCGATAGTCTTCGCGGAGGAGAGCTTCGATGCAACGACGTCCCCAGAAGTGCGCCAGACAAAAAACCGAACCGCGCAAATGCCGCGGCTTTGAAAAAACGCTTTGGAAGCCGGGCACGATGCTCTACCCCGCGCCCGCGGTGCTTGTGACCAGCGTGGACAAGACCGGCGCGCCGAACGTGCTCACCGTGGCCTGGACCGGCACCATATGCAGCGAGCCGCCGATGCTCTCGATTTCGGTCCGGCCAGAGCGCTATTCACACGAGCTCATCGCGCAGTCCGGCGAATTCGTGGTCAATATCCCGTCGGTGCGCCAGGCGCGCGCCATTGATTACTGCGGCGTGGTCTCTGGCAGGACCACGGACAAGTTCAAGGCCATGCGGCTGACACCCGGCCCCGCCAAGACCGTGAAAGCGCCGCTGATACTCGAATGCCCGCTCCACATCGAGTGCAAGGTGCGCCGTTCGCTCAAGCTCGGCTCGCACACGATGTTTCTCGCCGAGGTAACAGCGGTGCAGGCGACCACTTCGCTGATCACGCCGTCGGGACGGCTCGCCCTCGAACGGGCGGGGCTTATCGCCTACGTCCACGGCGGCTACTACGCTCTGGAAAAGAGACTGGGGTTCTTCGGCTTCTCGGTCCAGAAAAAGGGCAAGCGCCGCGAATAACCGCGCAGGCCTACAGGCAGTCCTCGATGCGCCACGGCGCGCGATAGGCGCGGGACATGAGCGCAATCGCTTCGTCATCGGTGGGGATGGTCTCGTTTGCGGCGTCGAATTGGACGCTGCGGTTGAGGCGCGCCGCGATATTGCCCAGATGGCAAAGGATCGCCGATTTGTGGCCTTCGACGACAGGTGCGTTCGGCTGCTCCTGCCCGCGGATGGCCTTTGCGAAGTTCAGCGCATGACTCACGTCCAGCTCGCTGCCAATCTTCTTCTCCGGTTCGGCGCCCTCGGTACGGGGATGAATGGTCCAGCCGCTGCGGTCGATCAGCATCGATCCTTTGTCGCCGCTGATCTCGCAGCAGTTGCCCTTGCCGCCGCCGGGCAGGAACCGCGACCAATGCCGCAGTTCCCAGAGCAGCGTCAGGCCGGGGAACTGGTACAGCACGGTCTGGGTGTCGGGCCATTCCTTCGCGTCTTGAACGACGTACCTGCCGCCGTAGCCTGAGACGGACACGGGCAGGTCCAGGCCGAGCAGCCAGCGGATGACATCGAGCCAGTGCGCGCCCCAATTCCCCATGTCGCCGGTCCCAAAGTCGTACAGGAAGTGCCAGTTGTAATGGAGCAGTTCGCGGTTGTACGGGCGCATGGGGCCGGGGCCGATCCACATCTCATAATCGAGACCGGCGGGCGGTTCGGAATCGGGGATGATTGGGACTTCGTGCCGCTCGGTGATGTACGAGCCGCGCGCGAACGCCACCTTGCCCAGTCCGCCCGATGCGATGAATTCCCGCGCCGCCGCGAAATGGCGTCCGCTGCGCTGTTGCGTCCCCACTTGCACCACAAGGTCCGGGTGCTTGGCCTGCGCGGCGACCATGGCCTTCCCGTCGGCGATGTTGTGCGACGCGGGTTTCTCAACGTACACGTGTTTGCCCGCATCGAGGGACATAGCCGTCATAAGTGCGTGCCAGTGGTCCGGCGCCGCAACGACGATCGCGTCAATCCCCGGGTCTTCCAACAGCCGCCGGAAGTCCTTCTCGCCTCGCGGCGCGGGATCGGCCTTGCCTTCGAGCGCCTTCATGCCCTCGGCGAGCATGGCGTCATCGCAGTCGCACAGCGCGGCAATCGTAAACTGGCGCGCGCGCAACATGGATTCCGCGACCTGGGGCCCGCGGTTGCGGCAGCCTATGATACCCACGCGGATGCGTTCATTCGCGGCGGGGGGGGCGCCGAATGCGGAGGCAGTCGCAAGCAATGCGGCAGTCTTCATGAATGTGCGTCGTGACAGTCCGGCCATGACAAGTACTCTCCTTCTTACTCGCGCCGGCAAAGGCCGACGGAACCCTTCGACAGGATACCACGCACTGCCTCAGGACGCCATTTCCCGGGATGTCAAGACTGGTTAGAAATACCGGGGTTCTTGACTCGTTAGAAATGTCAGGCCATTTCCCGGCAACTCTCCGGGATTTAAAAACATCCGTGCGGTGATGTATACTTGACGCGTCATGCGCCAATTGCGCAATTGGGGAATTGTTGGAAAGACGGCCCCAAAGCGGAGGGAAGAGGTAATGAGTGCCTATTCGCACGCGGCGGCCCCGGCGTTGGGATTGTGGAAAGGTCTGGGGTACCTGCTTCTTGCGATTGCGTTCGGGATTGCGGTCATTCTGCTGGGGAAATTGGCGATCGTCGGCGTTGTGGGGCTGGTCTTCTTCATCCTCTTCATCTATTTTCCGGTACTGGGTCTGTACGCAACGACGGCGCTGCTGTTGCTCTCCGGTTCGCAAGGCATTGTAGGCGTGGTGGAAGGCGGCGCGCTGGCGGTGACTCTGGCGCGGCTGTGCGGAACGGCGGCGCTGGGCGCGTGGCTGGTGAATCTGCTCATCCGCAAGATTCGCTTTGAGTTCAATTGGCCGGTCATCTGGCTGAGCGCGTTCTGCGCTTGGGCATTGCTTTGCACCCTGGTCTCGCCCGAGCGCGCGCAGGTTGTGCCCGAATGGATTCGCCTCGTGACGTTGCTCGGGTTCTTCTTCCTCGCCGTCAATACGCTCAATTCAACGCGCAACCTGCACTACTTCCTTGTGCTCATCATGGTGTGCGGACTGCTCATGTCTTTGGCCGCGGTGTCGCAATACTTCGTGCCGCAACTTGCGGTGGCGGGCGCGGAACCGTGGCGCGCGGTGACGGAAGACGTGGCGTACATCGACCAGGAGTCGCTGAGCGGCGCCCCGGCTCTCCGGGTGAGCGGCCGTGCGGGCCACTCGAACTGGCTCGCCTTGGTGATCCTGCTGATTCTGCCGCTGAACAGTTATTGGTATGCCATTGCGAAGAGCAACAAGCTCAAGGCGCTGATCCTGTTCACGGTGGCGATCGAAGTCGTCACGCTGGTGCTCACCTTCACGCGCACGGGCCTCATAATCGGCGTCGTGCTGGCGTTCCTGCTGCTGCTCAAGCGGCTGGTGCGGGTTACTTCGCTGCGTATCTTTGCCGTCTTGGGCCTGATTGTGTTCGGCTGGATTGTCCTGCCCCAGCCCTATAAAGAGCGCGTGTTCAGCCCGCAGCAATACACCCGCAGCACTTCGGTACAGAGCCGCCTCGACATGCAGGAAGCCGCGTTGCGTTATTTCGCGCAGAACCCGCTTTTCGGCTATGGGTCGGGCGGGTTTGGAACGCAGTTCATCCATGAGCGCAACCAGAGCGCCGCGTTGATGCGCATGTATGTCAAGTACGCGGGCTGGCAGCCGGTCTTTATCGGCACGCACAATATGTACCTGCAACTGCTGGCGGACACCGGGTTCGTCGGGTTCTGCCTGTTCATGGCGTTTCTGACCCTGTTGTTGCGGCAGTTGTACCTGAAGGAGAAGCGCTGCATTGCGGAAGGGGACGCGCAAGGCGCGGCCATGGCTTCGGCGTTGTTTGTGAGTCTTGTCGCTTTCGTGCTTTGCGCCGTGTTCCTGCATGGGCTCTCGCAAAAAATCTGGTGGATGATCGCCGCCGCCGCGGTCGTGCTGTGTCTCTACAACATGAGCTTCAAGGAAGGCCTTTTGCCCAAGTGGGGCTGGAGCACGGAGGCCCATCGCGGGCGGTAGAGGAGCATGCCCGGCGTGGCGCGTCGCGTTTTGTTTTGTATGTTCGGCCTGCTCTTATCCCTCACTGCCCACTCGCTGAGTGGGACTCTTTGCGAAACGGGTGGCGCGCCGGTCCCGAATGCATTCCTCGCGCTGCTGGACGCGTCCTGGAGCAGCCTCGCGCATGCTACGACCGGCAGTGACGGCGCGTTCCAACTGGATACGCCGGGGGCGCCGGCCTATCTGGTCGTGCAGCCGCCCACGCGTGAAAACGCCGACGGACTGCAGGTGTGCGCCTTTGAGCCGCGCATTTATCAAGTCGCGGGCGATTCCCCCACGCTCGAGTTGCGCCTTCCGCCCGCAGCCGGGCTCGTGCTGGAGGCCTATGACACGGACGGTCGGCTGATGCGCTGGGCCGACTTCGAACGCAACGGCACACACGCCGGGCAGTTCCTGTACACGACGAACCTGCGCGAGGAGGCAATCCCCGCAGCGTGCTGGCCCGTGCACGGGGCATTGACAGGCGGAACGTCGGGGCCGCGCGCGCAGGGGCTGCCCGCGCTGTATGTCGCGCCCGGCGTTGCGGCGGCGTTCAACGTGCTGTTCTGGCCCGTGCGCGGCTACGGCAAGCTGATGCTGCGCGCGGACAACGCCGGGCGGGGCTACCTGCTTGCAGAGGCGGGAGAATCGCGGCTGTTGCTGCTCAACCTGGAACTCGCGCGCACCGCTGTCACGGACCTGGAACGCCGCGCGGGCGCGTATGCGCCGGAGGCGCGGGCGCAGGCGCAGGGGCTGCGCGACCGCCTCGAAAACGCGGGGCGCACGGCAGACCGCAAGGAGGCCGCCGCGCAGGCCGACGGCCTGCTTGCCGAGGCGTTGCGCCTGCGGGACCAGTTGGAACTCGATGCGGCGCGCGCGGCGATCCCCGGAGTGCGCATGGGCAATCTGCGCGTGCAAGTTCTGGATACGGCGGGGGCACCCGTGGCCGGCTGCGAGGTCTCGCTGCGGCAGAACCGGTCCGCGTTTCTGTTCGGCGTCTACGAGGGCAGCCCATACAACGCCGCCGCTTTCAAGATGGCGCGCGAAGCCGGATTCGAGTACGCGACGGTCTTGCCCGCATGGAACTGGACACAAAGCCCGAAGGCCAAGAAAGGCGGCATCGACCAGACCTTCGGCATTTCGGCTCTCGGCAAACTCGGCTACCGGATCAAGGCGCACGGCGTGGTCTGGATGCAGGAGTACGGCATCCTCCCCGACCGCGCGCGCGGCATGCCGCACGCGGAACTGGTGGAAGCGGCGCTGGCGCATCAGCGCGCGCTGATCGAGACCTTCCCGGATTCGTTTTCGGTCTGGGAGGCCATGAACGAACCCGCGAACACGAACGTCGCCGGTCTGCCGCGCGAGGACATGGTCCGACTGCTCGCGTCGGCAGCGGCCAATGTCGCCGCGGCGGGAAAGCCCGCTCTCGTCAACAGCCCCCACGAATTCAGTTACGGCGCAGAGTATTTCTTTCATGGTCCGGACAACCGGCCCGTGGACGACTACCCCATGACCTATTCGGCTTTTCTCAGCCTCGCACAGGAGCGCGGCGCCCTCGAGAACATTGACATCGTGGGACTGCAACTCTACCCCGGTTTCCACCTCAACGCGGATTTCGGCAACCAGCAGGGGCCGGCCTTCACGCCCGCGCACCTGCTCGACACGATCGAGCGCTACGCCGGTTTCGGGAAAAGCATCCACATTACGGAATTATCGCTGCCGTCCGCGTACGGCGCAGAATGGACCGCCGGATATTGGCGCGAGCCCTGGACGGAATCGACGCAGACCGATTATGCCGAGTCGGTGTATACGCTCGCGTTCGCGCATCCGCAGGTGCGGTCGATTACCTGGTGGGACATCACCGACTTGAAGCCGGCGGTGCTGAGCGGCGGGCTTGTTCGCGCGGACGGCGCGCCCAAGGCATCGTTCGAGCGGTTGCGCTCGCTGATCGCGGCATGGCGCACGAACGAAACGGGTACGACCGATGAGGCCGGTGTCGCGGCATTCCGCGCGTTCGGCGGCAATTACACTGTCACCGTCACCACCCCGGAACAACGCAAGATCGAGCGTGAATTCGACGTGCTCGAGCGATGGGATAATGCACTGACCATTGAACTTGGGGAAGCACCGTGAAACCGGTCTCTGTACTGTATCTGATCCGAACGTGGGCGCTGGGGGGCTCGCACACGATTATCCGGCTGCTCCTGCGCCATCTGCCGCGCGACCGGTTCAAGATTATCGTCGTGCCTTACGACGCGCCGGGCCGCGGCGACCAGGACTTCATTGATTCGGTGCGGCGCGAAGGCGGCGACGTGGCGCCGGAGCGTATCCCATGGCGCAGCCGCGCCAACTGGTTCCGCGCGCGCGGCACGGTCGCCGGTTTGATTCGCAAGTACGAGATTGACCTGATTCACACGCACGACACGAACTCGAACGTGCTCATGGGACTCGGGCGGACACGCTGGCCGTGCGCGTGCGTGGCGAGTCCCTACGGCTGGTGGGAGCCCGAACCGCGACGGCGCATCCGCATGTATCACTGGATAGAGAAGAACTTCGCGCTGCCCCGCTTCGACCGGCTCATCACCGTTTCGCACACGATGAAGCGGAAGATCCTCGAAGGCCGCACGCACGCCGAGCGCATCAAGGTCATCCACACCGGCCTCGACCTCGCGCAGTTCGACGGCGGCAAATCGCGCGAGACGGTCCGCGGCGAACTGGGCATCGCGCCCGAAGAAATCGTTGTGGGGACCGTGAGCCGCCTCTTCCGCGAAAAGGGGCACAAGTACTTGATTGAAGCCGCGGCACACGTCATCGGCGATTGCCCGCGACTGCGCCTGCTGATCGTGGGCACGGGCGACCAGCGCGAGACGCTCGAGCGCGAAGCCGAGAATCGCGGAATCCGGTCACGCGTCACGTTTACGGGGTATTGCGAAGATTTGCCGGGCGTCTTGCGCGCCATGGACCTGTTCGCCCAACCCAGTATTCAAGATGAAGGATTCCCCACGGCGATCCTCGAAGCGCAGGTCATGGGGCTGCCCATCATCGCGAGTAATATAGGCGGCACTTTCGAGACCATCGACATAGACCGGACCGGCGTGCTGGTCCCGCCGCGCGATTCGGAGGCCCTCGCCGTCGCGCTGCGGCAACTGGCACACGACGGGGCGCGCCGCCAGCGGATGGCGGCGGCGGCGCGGCCGTGGGTCGAGCGCACTTTCACGCTCGAAAACATGGTTGCGCAAGTGGCCCAGACCTACGAAGAAGCCCTCGACCACTTCGCGCGCACGGTCCGCCCCGCTTAGTCACCCGGCATCGCGCCGCGGATCACGGCACCGCCCGTGATTGTCCGTGCGGATCCACCATCCGGTCCGAGCCGGACGAATCTGGACAACGCGAGACAAGCGAGCAAGTAGGCCGCTCCTCCGGCGCTGACCGCCGCGCGAAAACCGAAATGGACGGCGAACGTGGTGGCCAGGCAAGCGCCGGCGACGGAAGCGCATCCGTTTATGCCCCATACCCACGGCAGCAGGGCGGGCGCGTGGTCGCTCACCCACTGGAGACCCAACGGAAACGGCACGCCCATCAGAAACGCGAACGGCGCAAGCAGCGCAACGCCGAGTGCGGTCTTAGCGGCATCGGGCAGAGCGGCGCACGCGCGGAACACGGCGTCGAGCCCCGCCTGATATGCCGCCGCGAGCGCTATCAAGGCGCATACGACGGTCGCGAGCGCCACGATGCGCCGCGCGCGGATGCGGTTGGCCGCCAGGCTGCCTATGCCCGAAAAGATCGGGAACGCCGTGAGCACGACGGCAACGGCGTATACCGGGTAGGCAAGGAACAACATGAATTTCTGGATGAAGGCAAGTTCGAGAAACATGTAGCCGAAGCCAAGCGCCGTGAAGTAGAGCGCGGTCCAGCGCAGGGCGCCCGTCCCGGGCAGTCTTCGCAACGTGACGAGCGGCAGACAGACGAGCACCGCCCCCGCCACGGCCGCCTGGCACAGGGTTGCAATCAGCGTCAGGTAGCCCCACTCGACGTAGGGGATCCACGGCGCGCCCATTTCGCGCACCAGACTCACGAGGGAAGGCCACTTGACGAACCGGAAAAAGTAGGGGCAGTCGTCCGTAGCGGGGCGCAGATGGAAGAATGCGTCGCGGTAGGCGCGTTCGCGGTCGCCGAAAAGGACCGCCTGCGCGAAATCGTAGTAGACTGGCGTGTCGAGCACGGTATACCGGTTCGCCTCCTCACGGCGCAGTCCTGGCAGGTAACACAGGTCAAACCAGCGCGCGCGGCAGAACGCGCGCACGGCCTCGATGTGTGTATCGGTCAGCGGCGCGCGCGTGACGACGATAGTGCCGGTGTTCCAGGAGCGGATGAACACGAGATGCCGCTCCGGTTGCGCGATTCCGGCGCGTTCACACGCTTCGACAGCCGTTGCGAACAATTTCAGAGTGTCGCGCGGGGGCGTCTTGAGCCAGCGCGTGACGGCAACCGCGCCGCGGCCGTTCAAGCGGTCGAGATAGAGCGCCAGCGCCTCGACGGTGTAGACATAGCTTTCGCTCAGCGCGTACACGCCCGCCGCGGCGGCAGTGAAGGAATCCAGGAGCGCAATCTGGATAAGGTCAAAACGCTTTTCCGTGGCCTGAAGGAAGGCGCGGCCATCCGCGATCACCGGCGTGACCGTATTCCACCCGTAAGGGTTTCCCGAGAATGCCGCCAGGTCCTCGCGCAACAACGCGGGAATGGCCGGATTGACCTCGATAGCCGTCACGTGGCGCACACCGTGCACCAGCGCCCCCAGAATGTCCGTGCCGCCGCCCGCGCCGGCCACGGCGGCCTCGCCGGGTTCGATGAGCCGGTACGCCAC
>JAGMZX010000136.1 GCA_018005585.1 Candidatus Hydrogenedentota bacterium
CAATCAGGTCCTTCTTCGGCCTTCCCGTTCTCATCTCCTATCCTCCATTGTAGTTGTTACATATATAACGCCTACAATGATACATAGGTTGACAACTTATTCAATGAATTTAACGCTCAAGACACTACCAGCCCGTGGCAAAAGTCCTGCGGCGGGAAAGAACTATCTTGACATTTAACTAGCATTGTGATACTATTTGGATATGGTTTGGGAGGTATCACGCATGGCGATGGGACGGATGGACAAGGAACATCAGGAAACGCTTTGGATTGAAACCAGTTCGCTGCCATGCGCGCCGGGTCATCCGTTTTACGAGAAGCTCAACCGGCTGCTGGTCAAGCATGGTTTCGAGGCGATGGTGGAGGCCGAGTGCGCCCAGTATTACGCCGAAGTCCTTGCGCGTCCGAGCATCCCGCCGGTGGCGTATTTCAAGGCGCTGATGATCGGGTACTTCGAGGGCATCGATTCGGAACGGGGCATCGCGTGGCGCGTGGCGGACTCGATGGCGCTGCGGTCCTTCTTAGGCTATGAACTGACGGAACGGACGCCGGATCATTCGAGTCTTTCGCGGACGCGCCGGTTGATGTCGGTGGAGACGCACCGGCGGGTATTTCAATGGGTCTTGGACGTGCTGGCGAAGGAAGGGCTTCTGCGGGGCAAGACCTTGGGAGTGGACGCGACGACGCTGGAAGCCAATGCGGCGTTGCGCAGCATCGTCCGGCGCGATACGGGCGAAAGCTACGAGCAATTCCTGACGGGGCTGGCCCAATCGTCGGGCATCGAGACGCCGACGCGCGAGGACTTGGCGAAGCTGGACAAGAAGCGCCCGAAAAAGGGGTCCAATAAGGACTGGACGAACCCGCACGATCCGGACGCGCGCATCACGAAGATGAAAGATGGCCGTACGCATCTGGCCCACAAGGCGGAGCACGCAGTGGACATGCACACCGGGGCGGTGGTTTCCGTGACACTTCAGCCGGCCGACCTGGGCGACACGCAGACGGTCAGGGCCACGTTGGATGAAGCACGCGCGAACACACAGACGATAGCATCCGATCCCGAAACGCGGCGCCGCTTGGAACCAACGCGCGAAGTGGTTCTGGACAAGGGATATCATAGCAATGAGACGGTGCGCGACCTGCAAGACGATGGATTACGGACCTACGTGAGCGAACCCAAACGGGGCCGCCGCCGGTGGGAAGGCAAGATAGAGGAACGTGAGGCCGTGTATGTCAATCGGCGGCGCGTGCGCGGAACGTATGGCAAGAGACTGCTGCGCAAGCGCGGCGAACTGGTCGAGCGCAGCTTTGCCCACTGCTACGAGACGGGCGCGATGCGCCGGACGCACCTGCGGCACCACCCAAACATCCTCAAGCGTCTGTTGATTCACGTGGGCGCATTCAACCTTAGCAAGATAACAGGAAGCCCCCCGGCTTTGCCGGGGGACCCTCGGAGGTTTGACCGTTTGCGGCGGTAGGAGAAAAATCCTCCTCGGACGGGGACTGGCATTCCCACAACCGAGGAGGACCAACAAAATGCGAGACTACCGAAGTTTATGCCACAGCCGATGGGACTGCAAATACCACGTGGTGTTCATCCCGAAGCGGCGCAAGAAGCGGATCTACGGGCACCTACGCCGGCATGCGAAACGGCTTCCGGCGCCTGAGCGGGTGTACTGTTCGGGGAACTGCTCCGCAAGGAGGGGCATGACCGTGTCTCCTGTGCAATGGCATGGCGCCAGAAGTTGCACTTGATACTGCTTCAGTGCGGCTATGGTGGCGTCCATCCGCTCCGGGGACGCGTTCAGGAGGTGCATGCCGCCGATGACGGCGTGAAATCGGTTTGCGCCGCTGAGCTTGGAGACATAGTCCAGCGTATTGACCACGCCCGCGTGCCCGCAGCCTAGCAGCACAACAATTCCTTTCTCTGTTTCGATCCACGCCGCCTGGTCGTCGTTAATTGCGTCCGGCACGAGACAATCGGCATCGACATAGAATCGTCCGCCGACGTCTTCGAAAGAGGTGCGGCGGGGAATGGGCCCAGTTACGCAGAGGTGGCGCGATACCTGCATGGGCTCGGTCGTGGACAGAATGTTCTCCGTTCTGTCGGCAAGCATGGCGACGATTTCCTCGTGCATGCCAATGGCTTTGTGGGGCGGCATCTGCAAGCAGCCATAGCGTCTCCTGGTCGCGTCCGGGTGCATCAGAATGCGGGGCGAAACGCCCAAAGCGAGCAGGTGTCCCACACCGCCCGTATGATCGAAGTGGCCGTGACTGAGAATCACCGCTTCCACAGACGTGAGATCGATGCCCAGTTGCGCAACATTTTGTGCGAAGGCGGGGCCTTGCCCCGTGTCCATGAGTACATCGGTTTCACCATCATGGATCCAGAACGAGAGACCGTGTTCCGGAAAGAGGTTCTCCCGCACGGTGCTATTGTCTACGACGACGACAAGCTCAATCTGACCGGAAGACTTTGAACTCTTGGACACGGCGCCTGTTCTCCCTTATTCGTGTTCCGATGTGGCCAGCGTTGAACAGCGAACTGTCCTGCGCATGCAACGCGCGGGCATGCATTGAGGCAAGCAGTGTCGCCGCCCGGTTCATGCTACACCTTGGCCTGTGGCGGGAAGGCTTGTCCCGGCCTGCGGCCGGTGGGGGTCACGCCCATGCGCGCCAGGTCGACGTTTCGGGCAATACTTGTTCCCTTGGGCCTGCTTGCCAGGAAGTCTTCATAATTCTTATAGAGCACACGGTCCAGCAGTTCTTTCGATAGTGCGACACCGCGCAGGATCTGGCCCGGAATACACGGGGTCGTGTACATCTCGCAGCTCAACATGTCCAAGTAGGCACGGAACTGATTCTTGACCCATTCCTCCGACTTGCCGTGCGCGTCCGTAAGCACCAGGTCGGTCCCGAACATGAAGCGGTTGGAATAGGATGCGAACAGGTCCTGGAACTTGGCCGGGTTCTTGGAAATCCGGGTGAGCCCATCCCGCATGAATGCGTCTCCAAAACTGATATCCGTGTATAGATTCGGAAACACGTCCAGGAACTCGCGCAACCTCGAATCCTTGATGGACGAGAGCATGAAGTGCGGGCAGTTGACCACCATGTCCGGAAACTGCCTGAGCACGGCAACGAACTCTTCGCAGAAACCGGGTTTCACGGGCGAGGGATTGACATGAATAAGCACCGGAATAGAATGTTCCTCGCAATAGTCAAACACTGGCATCATGCGTGGGTCGTCCATGGCAATCGGGTGGAAGATGTATTCGTTCGTTCTTTTGGTTGTGTAACCATGTCCGGTGAACAGTTTCAGTCCGGTTGCCCCCTGGTCCATCAGCGCTTTGAACTTGTCCAGTTTCTCATCATCCAGCGGGTTGATGACCGGCCAAGCGTCAAAACGTCCCGGGTATGTGCGCACGATCTTGATAAGCTCCGCGTTGTTTTCATCGTATCGCGTAAAGCCCACTTCATCGCGCAGCGTGATCGTGAACCACGAACTGCCCAGCAGCGCCATGCGCTCCATGCCGAGGTGGTCCATCACCGCAACATGAATCTTGGCTTGTTCCAGAGACTGAATATGCTCATGGACGTTGATGACGGCCGATTTCTTCACAGGTTCCGGGCCGACGTGACAGCGCAAGAGGCCCGCCGAACCCGCTACGGCAGTCAGGCAGTGCTTGAGGAATGTTCTGCGATTGACCTTCATTGTCATGTTCCACCCGTCGTGATACACGCTTCTCGGCGTTGCCCTGTAATTAAGAACACGGAAAAAGATCGTACTTGGCCATCGGAACCCGTCTTATGGACTTCGGTTGCCTTCTTGTTTCGAACACGGACAAAACCGGCCGCGGAAAGTGTCTCCTGAAGCAGGCCGCGGTCAAAGCCGAAATGGAAAACATCCTCGTTGTTACCGTGAAAATCGCCGTTTTCCAGGTCCAGGTCCGCAATGCATACATGGCCGCCAGGTCTCAGGATTCGGAAAAACTGTTCCAGGAGCGGCGCAATATCTCGCACATGGTGCAGTGTCATTGTTGATGTTACCAGGTCATAACGGCCCTCTATCGCGTCCACGCAGGCCGCGTCAATGTGGTATGTGGTGATATTGCCAATCTGACAGTCCTTGGCTTTTCTCGCGAGAACGTCCAGCATTGTTCGGGAACTATCGGCGCCCGTGACATGACCCGCTTGGGCCGCCAGTTGAAGCGTCAGGAGTCCCGTGCCGCAGCCAAAATCGAATACCTCCAATGAAGGCGTGAGCGCAACAGTCCCGGCTATGGCAGTGAACAGGTCATTGGCGAGTGTGACGCGGTGTGGCTTCTCGTCCCATGTTGTCGCTTCCAAGTCAAAATCGCGCTTGCGGTTTACCACAATACCTGCGTCTCCCTTGAACATACCTGCAATGAATCAATAAGCAAGGCAAAGGTTGCCGATTGCGAATGGGGATGCATTATCTGAGAAGATTTCAGCGACTCGTACGTGGCCGGGTATGCCTCCCGTACCCACTGTCGAAACGGCATGCCGCTCCCTTCGTAGAGGTCAAGCAGCTGTCCGATTGGCGCATTTTTGAACATCGGTCCGAACTGTTTGCGCGCGGTCGCCGTGTCGGCGCCTTTGAGCAACAAGTAGCAGGCGGACGCTACGCCGGTACGGTGCGTTCCGCCTTCACAATGCGCCAGGAACGGTCTCCTGCCAGACTCGACAACGTCAACGAATCGGGCAAGCGATTCCGGGTCCGGCAGCCTTCCTTTTGACCAGGCGAAGTCCTCGTGCGCTACGCCCATCTCGCGGCAGACGGCCACTTCTTCGTCATACCAAGGGGACCCCGGATTATGGCCACGCAAATTGATGACAGTCTGAATGCCGTGTTCTTGGATAGCTGCTTTCAGAGCCCTGCCGCTCATTTGGCGTGAACCGTAGAAGGCGTTGTCCTCAACCGTTCTGAAGTTGTGTCCGGGAAAGTACATCCAGACGGGAATCGCCACAACCAGTAACGCGATGCCCAAGAGCGCTGCCGCGATTTTGAGCAAGGTCCTCATAAGAAGATCCGCCTGTTGTTTCGCTGTGCGCTGCTCATGCGACCAATAGCTTCGGCCGCGTCAATGGTCGCAGACGTTTGCGCCGGTTTGGAGCGTCCCATCGAGAAAGGCGTTGACGAGGATGTCAACGGGCCCTGTGGGGACCCCCGTAATGACCTGAATGCCGCTCTCCGCGAAGAGCGCCTGCGCGCGCGAGCCCATGCCGCCAGCCAGCACGACATGGACGCCCTGCTCGCGAAGCCAGGGGGGCAACAAGCCTGGCTGGTGTTCGGGCGCCTCGACTTTCTCTACGCGGAGAATGCTCTTGGCCTTCTTGTCCACGTCTACGAGCGCGAACTCCTCGCAGTGGCCAAAGTGTACGGCCAGGTTTCCATCGACGATCGGAATGGCAATACGCATACGTTCTAACTCCTTGTGTGTTTCAGGCTCTTTCAAACCGGTATCCATTGCAAGTATAGGTTGCACCACCCGAAGAAAGGCCTTGGCCGTCTCCGTTTGAGCGTAATGATGCACGTAAGGCGCGCCGGCATCGCAGGCTTCGCCAATGCCCGGGTCCAGCGGGATGCGTCCGAGGAAGGGCACGCCCATTTCCGCGGCCATGCGTTCGCCGCCGCCCGTCTTGAAGATATCCGTGACTTGCCCGCACTTGGGGCAGACGAAACCGCTCATGTTCTCGACCACTCCAAGCACGGGCAGCTTCAAGGCGCGGCAGAAACTGATGGACTTGCGCACGTCGGCCAAGGCCACTTCCTGGGGCGTCGTCACTATGACGGCCCCATCCGCGTCCTCAATCAGTTGGCACACGGAGAGCGGTTCGTCGCCTGTTCCGGGCGGGGAATCAATCACCAGATAATCCAATTCGCCCCAATCGGCATCTTTCAGGAACTGCTTGATGGCGCCCATTTTCATGGGACCGCGCCAGATTACGGCGTCGTCCACATGCTGCAAGAAGAAACCAATGGACAGGACTTTCAGGTCTCCCAACTCGACTGGGAGCAGCGTCTTGTCTTCCGTCATGACATGGGCGCCTTCGAGGCGCAGCATCTTGGGGATGCTGGGGCCGTGAAAGTCGACGTCCAGCAGGCCTACCCGTTTGCCGGCAAGGGAAAGAGAAACGGCGAGGTTGACCGCGACCGTGCTCTTGCCCACACCGCCCTTTCCGGAAAGGACCAGAATCTTATGTTTGACTTGGCACAGCCGTTGAGCAAGTTGCTGGCGTTCGAGGTACTGCTCGTTGCTTTCGTCAAGGCGCTGCTCCTTGGCGGTGCATGCCTTTTGCGAGCAATCGCCGCACGCGTTCGTTTGTTGTTTGTCAACGAAATCCTGCGCGGCGGCGCGCACCGTATTTGCAGCGAGCAGTGCGCAGTGGTGGTGGCTTTCCGGAAACGGGTTCAGTTCTTCGAGGATGTCTTCCTGCTCCAATTCAAGCGCGGTTTGGATCGTGCGGCCGATGATCAATTCGGTAGCCATGCTGCCGCATGCGCGGGACGGACCGCAGCCGGTAGTGGTGAAGGCGGCTTCTCTGACCCAGCCTTTCTCGACGCTAAGCCAGATTTCCATCGTATCTCCGCAAGGCCCCGTGATGCGCGCGTGACCATTAGCGTTGATAAGAGGCCCGGGATTCATGGGATTCTCGAACCGTTCGAGCGCCCGCCGGGAAATCGGTCCAGGAGTCATACTGCATCCTCCAAAGGCGTTGCCACATGCTTGCGTCAGTCAATAGCAAATTTCACCGGAGTCTTCCGTAACGAACGACGGCTCGACGCCGCCATCGGCCGATTCCAGGATTTGTGCGATGTTCTTCCACAGGTTTCGGATGTCGTCCGCGGCACCTTTCTTTGTGAATTCCAGCACGTTTTTCCCGGCTACCTGCGCTGCAGTGACGGCGCGGTCGTACCGGATTCTGCCCACTGGCCTGACGTTCAGCGCCGCGGCTGAATGCTCAATCGTTCCGCACACAGCGGGGTTCAAGTCCCACTTGTTGACGCAAACCAAGGCGGGCACCCCGAAGTGACGGGCAAGCTCGGCCACGCGCTCCAGGTCGTGTTGGCCGCTGAGCGTCGGTTCCGTAATGATGAGCACGAGTGAAGCGCCGGTGAGAGTCGCAATGACCGGGCAACCGATGCCGGGCGGGCCATCGGTCAGGATCATATGGCAATCCCGCTCTTCCGCGATTCGACGTGCCTGCTCGCGCACGACGCTGACCAGTTTTCCGGAATTTTCCGCCGCAATGCCGAGCCGGGCGTGTACCATCGGGCCGTGCCGCGTTTCTGACAGGTACCATTCACCCGCGACGCGCTCCGGGAAATCGATGGCATGGGAAGGACACGCATCCACGCATACGCCGCAACCCTCACAGGCGAGGGGGTCAATGAAATAAAGGGACTTGTTGGTCTCGCCGCAGGCCTCTCTCATGGCGATGATCAGGTCTATGGACTTGACGGGGCAGGAACGCACGCAGAAGGAACAGTCTTTGCAGTTTGCCGCCGCGACCTGGTACACGGGTTCTTCTTCCGCGCCGGACATCTGCAGCACCGCGCCGAACCGGCAGTACGTGAGGCATAGGCCGCAGCCCAAACACGACTCCTGCAGGATGATGGCCTCGTGGCCGGCGCGGAACTCATGCCGCTCCACAATCGCGGGCTCGAGCACCAAGTGAAGATCGGCGGCGTCCACATCGCAGTCCGCCAGTACCTTGTTCTGGGCCAGCGAAGCAAAGGCCGCGACCACGCTGGTCTTGCCTGTGCCGCCCTTGCCGCTGAGAACTACGAGTTCTCTCATGTTCATGTTTCTCCGTTGTCTCCGCATGTTCCGGTGAAAAACGTCCGGCCGCTCAGGTACTGTTCGGCGACGATTCTCTGCGCCGAAAGGCGTTCGAGCGTTTTCAGAGTCTCGCTAAGGCGCAACCCAAGTGCGGCTGCGATCTCCTGCGCGGAGCATGGCCTGCGCCGGACAAGGTCCACAATACATTCCGCATCGGGCGTTATACAGGAATCGGTGTTGGCAAGAGGATAATCAGCTATGACCTCCGATTGAGGCCCGAGTGCGGTGGCCAAGACGTTTAGACGCTCGGGGGAGACTGGGCTTGCATTCCGCTCGGCGGGCGGGCGTACGACCGTATTCACCTGGACACGGTCTGGCTGAATTTGCTGTATCCAATGGCCCATGTCCCTGACGTCGGAATCACGGGAGTTGACGTTCTCGACGAACAGAACTTCCAGCCATAGGGCATTTGAAAAGGACTCCCGGAATGTGACGAGCCCCGTGACCATCTTTTCGAACGAAATGCCGGCCGCTGGGCGATTGACCTGATTGAAAACTCCGGCGTCTCCAGCGTCCAAAGAGGGTAGTACGACATCGGCAATGGATAGTGCGTCGCGGACGGCCCCGTCCCACAGTAGTGAACCGTTCGTCAATACGGCCAAGGGAACCGTGGTCAGGGATTTGATGCCAGACAAGATTCCGCCCAGATGTGCGTGCAGGGTTGGCTCGCCACTGCCGGACAAGGTGATGAAATCGGGATTCGGATGCGTATCCAGGTAATGTCTAATTTCGGCCAGCACGGTGTCGCACGGGACAAAGTCCTCTCGTTGCGCCGTCAGCACGGTTGTTCGGCCCAACTCGCAGTAGATGCAGTCATAACTGCACGTCTTGAAAGGCACAATATCCACCCCCAGGGACCTTCCCAGGCGGCGCGACAGTACCGGACCGAAGAGGTGCTGGTATTTGCCGGTTGACATCAGGACGTTCCTTCCGGTGATGCGGCGTTTTGCGCGATACGCCGGATGTTCCGTTCGAGTTCGACGAAACGCGGCAATGTCTCCGGCACGGCATCCACGGCAAGTTCGCCGCGCGAATACGCCTCCGCGATACGCCGGTCATCCGGAATCTCCATGAGAATCGGAATTTGCTCGCGGCGGCAGTATGCGGAAACCCGGTCGTCGCCGATGTCGCTCCGATTGATAACCACGCCGAATGGAATTCCAATCTGGCGGACGGTCTCGACTGCGAGGGTCAGGTCATGAAGTCCAAAGGGTGTGGGTTCCGTAACCAGCACGACGAAGTCGGCGCCCTTCACTGCCGCAATCACCGGGCACGATGTGCCCGGCGGCGCGTCGAGGATAATGAGACCGTTCTTTGGCGCGTCCTGTTTGACCGCGCGAATGAGCGGCGGCGACATGGCCGCGCCGACTCTCAAGCGCCCCTGCACGAAACCAATCCCATTCGCGTGACCTATCTCGACAACGCCGATCGCGCGTTCCGCCTCCGAAATCGCGTGCTCGGGGCACGCCAGCGCGCAACCGCCGCAGCCGTGACACAGCTCCGCGAACACCAGTACTTTGCCTTTGATGCACGCCAGAGCGTTGTAGCGGCATGTCTGTGCGCAGCGCCCGCATCCGGTGCAGCGTTCTTTGACAACGGACGGCGTGGGAATGCCGATACTTCTGACACGGTCGATCTCGGGCTTCAGGAAGATGTGTCCGTTGGGTTCTTCCACGTCGCAGTCCGCATAGACGGACTTGTCTGGAAACGCGGCGGCCAGATTCACTGCGATTGTGGTCTTTCCCGTGCCTCCCTTGCCGGAGGCAATGGCGACGATCAGGGGCTTACTCACGCTGACTCCTTTCAAAGCACAAGACACCCTTATGTCCGGCGCAGCGCCGCGCGAGGCGAAACAACCGGCCTGACACCACTGCGGAAATGATGGCTTGTTCCGTCATGTGATGGTCGCTCACGGCCAGGATGCCCTCGGGTTTCGTGACCTTATGGAAAGTGTTGAAGACACTCGGCGGATTGGTCAAATCGTGCAGCACGTCATACAGGATGGTTACATCGACTTCCCCATTTGGAATATTGTACATGTCGCAAGGCGGAAGCGGGATAACACTATCAAGTTTCCGTTTCAAGGCTTTTAGCATCACGACACGTTGGGCGATGGGATTGATGTCCACGGCGTAGACCTTGCCGTTCGGGCCGACAATCCGCGCGGCGGCGAACGTGAAGCTTCCTGGGCCGCAGCCGTAGTCCAGGACGGTTTGTCCCGGTTTGACCCATACCGCCTGGAGCATTTTCGCTGGCGGTCGGAACAGGTCGCGCAACCGGAACTCCAAGGACATCAAGAAGAAGGAGACGGGGCCTTGCAGCCGGTATTCTTCGTCGCGGTCGCTCAACTTACAGACTCTCTTATCAGAGATTTGCCCTCGAACGTCTCGGGAACTTCCAGCCCCAGGCGCGCAAGTACCGTAACACCCAAATCAATGATTGCAGCGTTGGGCTGAAGGGTACAGCTTGAGAACAATATGCCGTGGCTTGATGCAACGTCCGAGGCTGCATGGTCGCCGCTCCACTTGTCGTCGTTTGTCGAGAAGATTTCGGCGGGCGCTGCGCCCGCTGCGGAAATCTTTTCTGTCTGGTATCCGTCGATATAGCCCAATTGGATATCAGGCGCATCGGTCTCCGAGCTTCCATGATAGATTTCGTCGCGAGTATAAACGGCCCCGAATACGGGCCTCCCCGTCTGCGGGTCGGTGACGCCTGAGAGTGTGCCCTTAATCTCCGTGCGTAGGGCGGTGGCTTCGCCTGCCGCAACCGTGCCCTTGCCTTCGCGCCCGTTCAGGTTCAGGAAGATGCTTCCCAAGCCCAACCCGTAGGCGCGCGTGTTGGACCAATCGTAACCTTGGAGATATTTTTCATCGGTAGAGGCCGTAGAGGCGTCTTGCTGGCTCTTCACAGATAGATAGCCGTTTCGCACCAACCATGTATTGACGCTGAAGGCCCTGCGAAAACTGTGGAACCCGTGGTCCGACATGACAATCAGCAAGTCGTCTTTGTTAAGAGCGGCAGCAACTTTGCCTACGGTCTGGTCCATCCTGACATAGGTGTCATCTATGGCCTGGCTGAATCGCTTGGCGCCCGCTTCGTCGTACATGGGGTACTCGGGGTCCCGGAAGCGCCAGAACATGTGCGCGATACGGTCCGTGCTGGTCCAGCCCGCGATGAGCAGGTCGAGTTTACCCGCCGAAATCTCATCCAGCGTCAGGGCTTCCTGCCAGGCCATGCGTTTCCATGCCTCGTCGAGAAAATCTTCTTCGCCCAACACCGCGCGCTCGAGTCCCTTGGTGTCATCCGACCAGCCGACGGTGGTGAACAGGCCGTGACGGTCCGCTACTTGTCCGGCGTAGTCCGTCGGCGCGCTCAGCGGGAGAAAAGGCTCCTTCGGGTGTATCTGGAGGCATGTCATGTAGATTTCAATGGTAGGGGCCATCTGGCGCACGTGGATGCGGCTGATGGCGCGCACCGCGAACTGAGGAGTGACATCAAACGTCCATTCGATCCAGTCGGACCAGGCATGCTCTGAAAGCGTGAAGTTCTGTCCTTGTACCTCAAACGCGATGCGTCTGCCTTCGCGATCAACTGTTATCTTCAAAGGCGCGTGCACGAACCGGCTTTCCGAAGGGTGCCGCAACCCTGGAATTTGGACGACCGCCGCGTTTCCCTCGAACGTCAGCGGCAGGCGAACGCCGCCGCCGACAGATTCCTCTTTACTGAGGCTTTCGGAAAGCGAGAAGAACGTGCTTTGCGTGCCTCGGATGTCCGGGACGTCGAGTCCGCACAACATAGAGCCGTGCCTCAGAGGTTCCGGCGGGTATGCGTAGGGTACCTTCAGGAGTCTACAGCGGACACCGCTCCGATCCGCGACCGACCAGAAAGTCTCGCCTTTTCGGAGACTCATATAGGAAGCCGGTTTGAGCAGCCGGCCGTCGGCCGCGAGTTGCGGGCCTTTCATCATCCCAAAACCCAGACCTGGCATGTAAGTTCCCGGATTGCGCCGGAGGAAGTCGTATATCCCATGGTTTCCCGGGCGCGTACACGTGGCGAAAGACGACCACGCCGTCGGTGATTGCGGCGGGTTGCTGGACAAGAGCCGCTGGTACCCCCCCCTGGCCCGAAGCGCAGCCAGGTTCGGGAGTCTATTTGCCTCCAGCATTTCATCAATGATGAGGGGTTCAACACCGTCAAAGCCCAGAATCACGACACGACCCCGTGGTTGTGACCCACCAGAGCCTGAACCTCTGGCAATAGCTCCTTTCCACTGCGTTACGTCGCCTGACAGCACGCCGTCATGCAGCGCCAGCGGTGTCAGAGCCGCGGACGACCACCCCAGAAACGCACGTCGCGTTATTTTGCGGTCACGCGAGTTCATGGCTTATGCCCAGTGGCTTTCTACATCTGCGTCATCCGAAGGAACCAATATGCCCGCCCGGAATGCGTCGATAGCATCCTTCACCGTGCCTTCCGCGCCGGTGACCACCTTGATCCCCGCCGCGGACAACGTACGAAACGCCTTTGGGCCGCAATGGCCGGTGACCACGACTTCCGCGCCCAGCCGTGAAACGGTTTCTGCGGCCTGAATGCCCGCGCCCTGCGCGGCGTTCAGGTTCTGGGCGTTTGAGTGGGCCTCAAAGCTCCCGTTCTCAGAATCGACGGCTACGAAATACGCGGCGCGACCGAAACGGGGATCAACCGGTGAATCGAGCGTCTCGCCCGATGAACTGATGGCGATAATCATTGTTTTCTACATCCTGTCAGTCGCTACTTATTGCGATGAGCTCTTGTCGCCGGCGGAGAGGGCATCCAGCTCTCGCCGTATCGCGTCGAGTTCCCGCTGCAGCATGTCAGCTTGGTTTTGCAGCAGGCTCCGTTGCGCGTCGGCAGGCAGGTTGCCCGCATTTCCGGCCGCGCCCCAGCCGAAGCGCATCCAGCCGGGGAGTCCCGTTGCGCGAAACCAATGCCGCCAGCCTCGCCCGCCGCCCCCCCGACCGAAGAAACCGCGGCCACGCCCTGCATTCGAGTACCCTGACGCACTATTGCCCGCACAGAAGCCCATTCCACGGCCCGTCTTTGGTCCCATTCCCATCGGTCCTGTTCTATCTCCACCTGGCATGACTCGAACTCCTTTCATCGTCGTTCCCAGCCATTGCGAGCCAATGGCCTGTCGTCTTTCTCGCAGCACCTGCTGCAAAGTTTCTTGCGTTACGTTTGATTTCTCCCTCGACCACGTTCTTGGCCCCGGCCACTGCCACCACAGTTCCGGCCGCGTCCCTGGCCCCGGCCCTGAGTCATGCGCCGGCCCATACCCGCTCGCCGTCGACAGCCGCAGCCCGGCATCGAGAATGCCGGGTCGGGTATCCGTCGCGCCGTGACCGCCTGCAATACTTCCTCGATATCCCCGGAGACGAAGGGGATAATCCGGATGCCGGTCGAGGAAATGCATTCAGCGAGAGGTTGGGAGACGGCGCCGCACACCAGGAGTTCTATGCCCAAGGCGCGTAATTGCGCGGCCATTTCCTGCGGAACGTCGCTGGTGAACGCATCGCGATGAAAAACGGTCGGGGTTCCACCGTCGACTTCGGCGATCAGCAGCGCGCGCGCCGTATCGAGCACGGGTGAAACCCGGCCTTGCCACTCCGTTAAAGCGACTTTCATGAGTCCTATCCTGACACATTCATTCTTCGCTACGAGAGGAGCAGAACCCGTGCCAACCAAAGCCGCTTTGCGGTGGAATGTGTAACCAATTGAAATTAAAGAAGATGCAAACTGGTACTGGGATAGCGGCATCGAGAGAGAATTGGCTATAAGTCGCTATTATGCGACTATAGTCAAGAATAAATGGCGCGACTCTGCGACTTTAATTGGGGACTTGGCTCAGATGCAATAAGACCGGATTCTACGGTGGTCGATCAAAAAGCGGGGTTACCCGATGAGCATCGGGCAACCCCGTCGTGGCCGAGATAGGTGCTTTCTGTCCTGTTCTCACTTGGGAACTTCGCTCAGGGGAATACCCAGCGCATTGGCTACGCCTTTGCCGTACGCGGGATCGGCCTTGAGGCAGTTGCCGATGTGGCGGATTTTGATCTCCTTGGGCGCATCGCCCATGGCGCGCGCTGTATTCTCGAACAGTAGCTTCTGTTGCGCCGGGCTCATCAGCCGGAACAACTTGCCCGGCTGGGAGTAGTAATCGTCGTCCTCACGGTGGTTCCAGTGGTCCGCGGCTCCCTCCAGGCTGAGCGGCGGCTCGGCGAAGTCAGGCTGTTGCTGCCATTCGCCGAAATTGTTCGGCTCATAGCCCAGCGTGCTTCCGTGGTTGCCGTCCACGCGCATCGCGCCGTCGCGGTGGTAGCTGTGGAACGGGCAACGGGCGCGATTCACCGGGATCAGGTGGTGGTTGACGCCGAGCCGGTACCGCTGCGCATCGCCATAGGAAAACAGGCGGCCCTGGAGCATCTTGTCCGGCGAGAAGCCGATTCCGGGCACGATATTGGCCGGATTGAAGGCCGCTTGCTCGACTTCGGCAAAGTAATTCTCGGGATTGCGGTTCAATTCGAGCACCCCCACTTCGATGAGCAAGTAGTCTTTGTGGAACCACACCTTGGTCAGGTCGAAGGGGTTGTACGGGCACTTCGCGGCATCTTTCTCCGGCATGACTTGGATGTACATGGTCCAGCGTGGAAAATCACCCTTCTCGATGCTTTCGTAGAGGTCGCGCTGATGGCTCTCACGGCATTTGCCGATGACCGCCTCGGCCTCTTCATCCGTGAGGTTCTTAATGCCCTGCTGGGTGCGCAGATGGAACTTTACCCAATACCGTTCGTTCTTGGGACTGATCAGGCTGAAGGCGTGGCTGCCAAAGCCGTGCATGTGCCGGTAGGTGGCCGGAATGCCGCGGTCGCTCATCACGACCGTCACTTGGTGCAGCGCCTCGGGAAGCGAGGTCCAGAAGTCCCAATTGTTGAGCGCGCTGCGCAGGTTCGTGCGGGGATCCCGCTTCACCGCGTGATTCAGGTCCGGGAACTTCAGCGGGTCGCGCAGAAAGAACACGGGCGTGTTGTTGCCCACCAGGTCCCAGTTGCCTTCCTCCGTATAGAACTTGATCGCGAAGCCGCGGATGTCCCGTTCGGCGTCCGCCGCGCCTCGCTCGCCCGCCACGGTCGAGAAGCGCACGAACAGATCGGTCTTCTTGCCCACTTCGGAGAATATCTTCGCCTTCGTGTAGCGCGTGATGTCGTGGGTGACCGTGAAGTTGCCGTAGGCACCGGAACCCTTCGCGTGCATCCTCCGCTCCGGGATGACCTCGCGGTCGAAATGCGCCAGCTTCTCCAGGAACCAGACGTCCTGCAGCAACTGTGGCCCGCGCGGACCCGCCGTCAGGACGTTCTGGTTGTCGGGGACGGGCGCCCCGGCGTTGGTGGTGAGTTTCTTGGAATCGCTCATTGCAGGTCTCCTCTCGGTGTCAACTACTCGTTGGTGACTCGGTTATCCAGACAAATGCCCCGCGCCCCCGAGGGCGCGCCGTGGCCCCGCAAACGCGCCAGATAGGAATAGTTCTTATTTGCAAGTGTATCCGATTTGCCGTCTCGGGTCAAACAAGCGAATTTACCCGCGCAAGTACTTCCGCCTCCCTCGATCGCGAGGCCAGTCACGGTAATGCGATTAAGCCTTGCGTTTTCGCCCGGCTCTTCCATCCTTATCCGGCAATTCAATGCCCAGCGCCTGCACCTTCCGAAAGAACGTGCTCCTGTGCATTCCCAAGACCTTGGCCGCTTCGTTTCGGTTTCCGCCGCATTGCTCCAGCGCATGGAGAATTGCCTGTGTTTCCGCCGCCTGCACAGTTGCGCCCAAGCCTGATTTCGAGGGTAACGGCACTGGCGATCGTCTTGCGGCGAAGGCCTCAGGCAGGCAACGGGTGCTAATGACCGTGTCCGGGCATATGACGAACGCGTGTTCAATAATATTCTCGAGTTCGCGCACATTTCCGGGGAAGTCATAGGCCATTAGAAGCGAAAGCACATTGTGAGAGACCCCCGTAATCGACCGCGACTGTAAACGGTTGAACCGCCGTATGAAGTGCTCGATCAGGAGCGGGATATCCTCTTTCCGGCCGCGTAACGGGGGCAGGTCCATGCGGACGACGTTGATGCGGTAGTAGAGGTCTTGGCGGAAGGCGCCTGCCTTGACCTGCTCCGCCAAGTCCTTGTTCGACGCCGCAATGACGCGGACGTTGGTCTTGACGGACTCTGTGGCGCCCAGCGGCTCGTAGACCCGTTCCTGAAGCACGCGCAACAGCCGTACCTGCAACGCCGGACTCACGTCCCCGATTTCATCGAGGAACAACGTCCCTTTTTCCGCCAGTGCAAAACGACCGGGCTTGTCACGGTCCGCGCCGGTATGCGCTGTGGTACAAGCGTCTGGAAAAGGGGGTCGTGAAGTTTCCCGGGGGTTCCGGCGCGAGCCTCGAGGTAAGCGCGGCGGAGTTGGCGTGCATCCTGGAGGGGCTGGAGCTGGCGCAGGCGC
>JAGMZX010000137.1:0-10323 GCA_018005585.1 Candidatus Hydrogenedentota bacterium
CCTCCAAGACAGGCTTTCAGAAGGACGAGTGACCTGCTTGCAGTGGGAAGTGCAAGGCATGTCGAAAGGAATGGCGATGGCGCGCCTGCTGGGACTCGAACCCAGGGCCCTCGGCTTAGAAGGCCGATGCTCTATCCACCTGAGCTACAGGCGCATGATTGCTGCTGTCGCGAGGTTGTTGACCCGAATGCGGAAGTGTCCGAACCAACGAGAATGAGTGTAACCGAGACGGCCCGTCCGCGACAAATTCACGGTGTAACCGCAAACCCGTACAGCGACGCGCGGGCCAGTTCGAATTCGAGGGCAAAGTCCTTGCCGCGCAGTTCCGTCAGGGGGTGCTTCCAGGCCAACGGCGCATCGATGCTGTCCGTGGAAATGGCCGCGCAGTCTTCAAAGCCGAAGCCGGGGATGGGCGCGCCGCCGGCGTCGAGGCAGCGGGCGCGCACGGAACCGCCGCGGCTGTCGACGTTCAGGGTCATGCCGCCGCCGTCGAGGCGCAGCGGGGGCGTCCTCAGAATGCCGCGTTCCGCTTGGGCCCGGCGGGCGACGTACCGGTCGCGGGTGATGGTAACCAGTCCAATCTGCCGTTCCTCGAAGCGGTTGACCTTGTGCCCGCGCGCATAGCCGCCGTAGTACAGGTAGACTTTGTCGCCGACGGGCACTTGCTCGTCGACCCACGCATGCGCGTGGTCCCAGGCGCCTTTCCCGGGGTCGGGCGCGAAGAAGGGCGCCGTGTCGCGGACCCACGCCTCGCCGTCGCGCGACCACGCGAGCGTGGTGTAGCCCACGCCATATGCGTCGGGCGGGTCCGGCGGGTCATCGGCCTTGAGGTCATCGCGCAGTACCTTCACCATGCCAATGATGAGGTCGCCGCGCACGAGGTAGCCGTCCATGGCGTAGAACTGCGTCTCGCCGTCGTCGCGGACAGGGTCGGGCAGGACCACGTAACGGGGGGGCGTCCATGTGGCGAGGTCGCGGCTGTACGCGTGCATGGTGACGCGGCGGTTGTCTTTCCACCAGCCGGGGCGATACACGGACACCGTCGCGATGTACCGGTCCCGGATGGGATCGAAGAAGATGCTCGTGATGTCATGGTTGTGCCGGATGACCGGGTCCGGCGACAGAAAGGACCACGTCAGGCCGTCAGGCGACAGGGCTATTTTGAGGCCGCCGTCCATGTACCAGCCGAAGGCGTAGCGCCGCGCGGGGCCGGCATATGCGGGCCCGCGGTCGACGACGCTCACGCCGAACTGGATGGGCCCGGGCATTTCGAGCGTGCGCGCGGGGCGCTCCCAGTGGATGCCGTCCGGGGACTCCAGGTAGCCCACAAGCGAGCGCGACGCGTTGGAGTCCTCCGTGTGCCGCCCGTACCAGAGCCGGAACCGGCCCGTGCCCTCGTCGCGCAGGATGGTCATGTATGGCTGAAAACAGCCGTCTCCCTTGCCGGTCACGATCGGGTTCGGCAGCGAACCGTCGCGAACAGGCGGCTGCACCTCGCGGGTGATGCCCTCCACCGCGGCGACGTAGAAGTCGTCGATGAAGAGGTGCGGCCCCGGCCCGACGGGAACGCACGAGGCGTGTTCCAGCGGCGCCGCGGGGTCATAGAGCGACGCTTCTGCATTCGTGAGCGGCGTCTCTTCGCAGCCCTGCGCGGCGCAGGGTGTTGAAACCGCGCTCATCAGGGCGCCCGTCAGCAACGCAACGATCGCCATACGCATGGGTGGTCTCCTTGTCGGGTGGGCTTACGGCTGATCCGCGCGCGGGGGCATGACGGCGCCTACGTCCTTGCGCCACGCGTCGAGGGCGTCTCGCATGCGCCGCAGGCGCCGCGGCTGCTGGTCCGCGAGGTTGCGCGTCTCGCCGATATCGTCGCGCAGGTTGAACAGTTCAAGATCGCCGCGTTCGTAATGCTCGATCAGTTTCCAGTCGCCCGCGCGCATTGCGCCCGCCGGGCGTCCGCCCTGATTCGCAAAATGCGGGTAGTGCCAGTACAAGGCGCCGCGGCGCAGCGGAGCGGATGGGTTCGCGAAAAGCCGTCCGATATCGACGCCGTCCAGCGCGTTGTTCGCGGCCGCTTCCCTCGCGCCCGCCCCGGCCAGCGAGCAGAAGGTGGGAAAGAAGTCGACGCTCGTGACCGGCGTCTCGCAGACGGTGTTATTCGGGACCATGCCGGGCCACCGCGCGATCATCGGCTCGCGTATGCCCCCTTCGTAGAGATAACCCTTGCCTGCGCGGAGCGGGTAGTTGTCCGTGGCGGGCGTAAGCGGCCCTTCCTCGACGGAGAGGCCGCCGTTGTCGCTGAAGAACACGACGAGCGTGTCGTTTTCGATGCCGCAGCGCCGCAGCGTTTCGAGCACCATGCCGATGCTCTCGTCCACCGATTCGAGCATGGCGGCGTAGTGCGGATTGTGCTGCCGGGGCGCGCCGCCGGAGACGGTTTCGAGTTTGCGCTGATACTTGGCGATCTTGTCCTGTTTCCCCTGGAGCGGGATATGGACGGCGTAATGCGCAAGATACAGGAAGAACGGTTTTTCTTTTTGGGCCTCGATGAACTTGCACGCTTCCTGCGTGAGCCGGTCCGTCAGGTATTCGCCTTCAACGCCGCCGTCCAGCGGCGGGTTGCCTTTCCAGTCCGGCCAAAAGAAGCTCCTGGGCATGCCGCTCGCGCCGCCCGCGATGTTCACGTCGAAACCCTGGTCCTCGGGCCAGTAGCCCTTGCCGCCGAGGTGCCATTTGCCCACGTGGCACGTGGCGTAGCCCGCGCCGCGCAGCGCCTCAGCCAGCGTGGTCTCTTCGAGCGGCAACTGATCGGCGTAAGGGGCCGTGCGCACCGGCGAGTCCTCGGGGCTCAGTGTGCCCTTCAGGAAATTCGTCAGGCGTAGCCGCGCCGGATACTTGCCCGTCATGATGCTCGCTCGCGTGGGCGAGCACACCGGCGCGGCGGCGTACGCCTGCGTGAAGCGCATCCCTTCCGCCGCCATCCGGTCCAGGTTTGGCGTCTCGTGGAAATCGCTGCCGAAGCAGCCGAGATCCGCGTAGCCGAGATCATCGACCAGTATGAACACGAAGTTCGGCTTGCGGCGCGCGCCGCCGTCCCGCGCCGCGGGCGCCGCGTCCGCGAGCCACATCCCGGCGGACAGAGCCGCAGCCGAGAGAAAAGTGCGCCGGTCCAGGGTTGCCATGGTTGCTCTCCTCGCTGCGGACAATAATAACGCCGCCGTGGCGCCTAATTGTAGCGTCCCTTGGCAGTGGCGTGGGAAGGAAGCGCCTGTTTGCGGCGCGGCCTGGAAAAACTTGCAGCGGACACCGCGCGGGGTTCAAGCTCTATAAGCCATCCCAAGACTCGCGCGACAAGCAGAATCGCCCCTTCGACGGGAAGATTTTGTTCAAAGAGCCAGGTCACCTTTGGCCGCGTTTTGCAGGGGCGAGGCATGCCTCGCCCCCACTCTCGGGATAGCTCCTGGCACTCGTAGAAGAGGAGGAGACCATTCATGACCATCAAGATTGCGCTCATCGGCGCGGGCAGCCGCAACTTTGCGCCCTTGTCCGTACGCGACATCCTGTTGAGCGAGCCGCTGCGCGAACGCGGTGTAGAAATCGTATTGATGGATATTGTGGCGGAGCATCTGACCGAGATCGAGCAATACGCGCTCCAAACCGCAGCGACGCTGAAACACGACGCGCGTATTTCCTCAACCACGGACCTCGCGGCGGCGGTGGACGGCGCGGACTTCGCCGTCGCGGCCATCGAGGTGGACCGCTACCTCTACTGGGCGCAGGATTTTCACGTGCCGCGAAAGCACGGGTTCCGGCAGGTCTACGGCGAGAACGGCGGCCCGGGCGGCATCTTCCACGCGTTGCGCAACATGGGCCCGATCATTCACATCGCGCAGACGATGGAACGGCTATGCCCGGGCGCATGGCTGATCAACTTCACGAATCCCGAAAGCAAGTTGTGCGAGGCGATTTCGCGATTGACGAAGATCAAGAACGTCGGCCTCTGCCACGGCGTCTATCACGGTTACCTCCAGACGGCGCACATCCTGGGCAAGGCAGTCGAAGACATCGAAGGCGCCGCGTGCGGCATCAATCATTTTACGTGGCTGCAATGCCTGCGCGACAGGAAGACCGGCGAAGACCTCTATCCGCTGCTCCGCGAGCGGGAGGCGCGTGGCGACTGGCTCGCTGAATGGCACGAGTACGGCATGGCGCGCATCCTGTTCCGCAGGTTCGGGCTGTGGCCGTCGCCCGCGCCGAACCACTACGGCGAATACGTGCGCTGGGCCGAAGAGTTCGTGTGCGACGAGGTCCAGTATTTCTATGACCCGATGGACGGCCCCCCGTGGCAGACCGGTCACGTCCCCGAGTTCGTGTACTCACTGAGCGGCGATAAGACGACGCGGCCCTGGTTCAAGCCGGAACCGCCCCCGTCCCGCTTCGAGGACGCGCCGCTGAAACCTTCCGACGAATTCGCCGTGCCGATCATGGAAGGCATCGTCTGCGGCCTGAAACGCGACCTGCTCGCCATCAACGTGCCCAATAACGGGACCATCCCCAACCTGCCGGACGACATGGTAATCGAAGCGCCCGGCATCGCCGACAAGAGCGGGCTGCGCACCGTACAGATGGAAGCGCTGCCGGAGGGTATCGCGGCGATGCTGCGGCTCCAGGGCAGCATCCACAAGCTGCTCGTCGAGGCCTTCTCGGAGCGCTCGAAGAACAAGCTCGTGCAGGCGTTCCTGCTGGACCCAACGGTCGATTCGTATCGCCGCGCCGTTGCGTGCGTTGACGAGATGCTGATGCTGCAGCGGGAACTGCTGCCCGAGTTCAAGTAGTCTCCCGCGCGGGACGGGTCGCGCGCGGCATGGCGCTCCGCTATAATCAGGGTCTTCCGCCGGAGACAACCGGGAGGTGGCACCCATGTATATTGGCCGCATCGTCAGTGTCGCGCAAACCCGCGACCATCGCCTTTGCGCGCTCTACCGGGTTTCAAGCCGGTCCTTTCCGAACCGGACAGCCGTCAGCGGCGCGGACAAGATCAGCATTGTGCCCAAACCCGGCCACGAGACCGATGTGCAAAAGAACCCCTATATCGCCTACAACTGCGCGCGCATTGCCTGCGGCGGGCAGGTGGCCGTCGTCACCAATGGCAGCCACACCGACCCTATCGCCGAAAAGATCGCGCAGGGAATGTCCGTGCGGGACGCACTCGCGCTCACTTCGATTCTGCTGGACTACGAAAAAGACCAGTACAACACCCCGCGTATCAGCGCGGTCGTAGACAAGCGCGACGGATCGGCCTGGCTGGCCGTCGTGCGCGAGGACGGCGCCGAAGTCCGGCGGATAGGCCTGCAACCCGGCCATTGCTGTTACGTCGCTACCTACGAGGAGAACGTCGTGCGCCCCGAACAGGGCGACGTGTTCCCAGCGATGACCGCGGAGGCGGCAAGCGCCTTCATCCTGGGCGAAGGCGTCTTCTCGCAGCGCACCAACCCGGTGACCGCCGTCGCCGCGATGGCGGAGGGTTCCGGGTTTGCGCTGGCCGTCTCCAGCGCCGTGTAAGACCCGGAGCACATAACCGGCGGGAGTGCCCCACATTGAACACCGAATACGTCTCCCCTCTCGTTGAACGCTTCGCCACGCGCGGGATGGCGGAACTCTGGAGCGCGCAGCGCAAGTTCTCCACCTGGCGCAGATGCTGGGTCGCTCTCGCGGAGGCCGAGCGGGAACTCGGTCTGCCCATCACGGACGAACAGCTGGACGAGTTGCGCGCGCATGTCGACGACATCGATTTCGAGGCCGCGCAACGCTATGAACGCAAGACGCGCCACGATGTCATGGCTCACATCCATGCCTACGGCGACGCCGCGCCGAAAGCGCGCCCGATCATCCACCTCGGCGCGACGAGCTGCTACGTCGGCGACAACACCGACCTGATGCTCATGCGGGAAGGTCTCGAAATCCTGCTCGGGAAAGCGGTGAACGTCCTCGAACGGCTCAAGCAGTTCGCCCTCCGCTGGAAAGACCTGCCCACCCTCGGCTACACACATTATCAGCCCGCGCAGGTCGTCACCGTCGGCAAGCGCGCCTGTCTTTGGGCCCAGGACCTCCTCATGGACGCCCAGGACCTCGAAGCCGGCATCAAGCGGCTGCGCTGCCGCGGCGTCAAGGGCACCACGGGCACCCAGGCCTCCTTTCTCGAACTTTTCGACGGCGACCACGGGAAAGTCCGCCAGCTCGAGCAGCGCGTCGCGGAAAAACTCGGATTCGATTCCGCTTACCCCGTCACAGGCCAGACCTATCCGCGCAAGGTTGATACACAGGTGCTTAACATCCTCGCGGGCATCGGCGAATCGGTGCACAAATTCGGCACCGACATGCGCCTGCTCGCCAACCTCAAACAAGTGGAGGAACCGTTCGAAAGCACGCAGGTCGGCAGTTCCGCCATGGCTTACAAGCGCAACCCCATGCGGTGCGAACGGGTCTGCGCACTCGGGCGCTTCCTTATGGTCGCCCCGTTGCATGGCGCGTTCACCAGCGCTATCCAGTGGTTCGAGCGCACGCTCGACGATTCGGCTATCCGCAGATTGAGCGTTCCAGAGGCGTTCCTGGCGGCGGATGCGGCGCTGAACCTGTATTTGAATATCATGGAAAACCCACAGGTATATCCGAAAATCATCGAAAAACATCTTAGGGCCGAGCTGCCGTTCATGGCTACGGAGAACATCCTGATGGCCGCCGTCAAACGGGGCGGCGACCGCCAGACCCTGCATGAGGTAATCCGCGCGCATGCCCAAGCGGCGGCGGCGAGGGTCAAGCAGGAAGGCCTGGAGAACGACCTCCTCGAACGTCTCGCCGCGGACCCGGCCATTCCCTTGTCATCCGAAGAGGTCCATGCCGCACTTGACCCGAGCCACTTTGTCGGGCGCGCCCCGCAGCAGATTGTCGAGTTCATGGCGTCGGACTTGCAGCCTTTCCTGGACCGCAATCATCACCGTCTTGGGGTGACTTCGGATGTGCGCGTGTAGCCCCGTATCGGGGGTCTCGGCGTAGCACCGCAAGGAGTGCAAGCCGCAAGCGGGCGGCAGCCCCCGCCGGGTCTTAACCGCGGTGCACGGCTTCGCCCAGCAGCGTTTCCAGGAAACGGCACGCCAGCTCGTAGATACCCGGCACGGTGCTTTCCCGGGGCCCCGCCACATTCAGCGTCCGGATTGCATGCATGCGGAGCCAGGCCAGCGCGTCTTCCACGCGTGGACTTGCGCTCAGGTCGGCGACAAAATACGGAGTCCCCTCTTTCATGGCGAACACGCGAGTCACCGCCGTTCCCCCGGCGGGTTCGCCATGTGTCAGGATAAGCGTCCCGTCCGCGTCCCGGACGTTCCACAGGGTGCGCTCCGCGTATTCCGCCGATGGCGTCTCGCGCAGCGGGTAGATACGCGGGATGCGGCCGTCTTCGGCCAGGCGCCCCTTGGGGCACCATCCGCCACAGGGGATCCCCAGCCGCAAGGCCGTATCGAGCGCGGCGCGGTCCACCCCTGTCTGACCACCTGAATGAACGCGCTCGAGCATCTCTGTCCCCTTCTGACCCGCTTCAGCGCCCCGTTTCCCTGCCCAGGTAGTCGACCGCGTCCGGGGCGACGACCCGAAGCGCAGGGAATGCCGCCTCCAAGACGAACCGCTCGGAGTACGAGTCATTCACCATCACGCAGCGTTCCGGCGCAATGCCATGCCGCGCGATGAGCGCCGCGAGGGTCTCCGCCTTGTCCTCGCTGATGCAAACCTCGATAAAGAAATCCGGAACCTGATACAGCCGCAATAGCGCCCGTGCGTTCCCGTTGCGCGTCAGGAGCAATTGCCGCTTGCCCCGGTTGTTCAGGTCGTAGAGACAGGCCATCACTTCCGGGTCCGGCTTTCCGTCTTTGCGCAGCAGGGTGTCGTCCAAGTCCCACACGACCCAGTCGAAAGGCGCGCAGTCGCAGAAGTTGCGCAGACAACGGTTCAGCACGACATCCCGGCACATGCGCGGCACCCGCACGCAGTCGCCGCCGTACAGGAACGCCGCGATCAGGGGAATATTCACGCCGCCCAGCCGGGTCAACGTCATGCTGCCGCCAATGCGCGCGTTGACCTCCAGCAATACCGGTTCTCCCGCCGCGTTTTTCTTGAACTGGGCGAACCATGGCCCTTCGATGCGCAACGCCCGCGCAATCGCCTCCACCTGCTCCGCGACCGCTGGCTCGTCCACGGGGCGCGTGCCCAGCGCGACCCCGCGCCCGATGTTCGCCCGAACGCGCACGTTCGCAAACAGCAGTACGCCCGAACGGTCGCTGATACAATCCACGGTGTACTCGTCACCGGGAAGATGCTCGCACAGGAGCGTTTCATCGCCAAGCGCGGGGCTCAGTTCGTCCCGGGAACGCGCGACATAGCTGCCCCGGGAACCGCTGCCCTGGTCCGGTTTTACAAACAGCGGCAACTGCGCATTCTGAAGCGTGTACAGCCGGGGCACGGCCACCGCGCCGCCGAGCCGCGCATAGGTCGCGCGCTTCGACAGCAGCAGCCGCGCGATTTCCGCGCGCGGCGTCACGAACGTCACCCCCTCCACGCGCATCTCGGAACAGACCGCCACGAGCGGGTCCCACGCAGGAAACACGATGTCGATATGGCAGTCCCGCAGGATCGCGGCGAATTGCTCCCGAAAACCCGGCGCCTGATAGTATGGACATTCCACGTAATGCTCGACCAGAAAGCGCGCCGGGTCATACCGGCCCTTGCCGCTGCTTCCGCCGAACAGCGAGAACTTATTGCTCTTGCGCAGCGCCTGGATGATTTCAAGGCCCGGCTCGTTGCAGGCAGGAAACACGAATACGTTCACGACGGCTTCCCGTCAGAGGCCGGGGGCGCCTCGATAATCTCGCGCACAATGTAATAGGGCTTGTTCTGCACCTCCACGAATATGCGGCCCACGTACTCGCACATGACGCCCGTGGCGATCATTTGCACCCCCGCGAGAATAAAGAACAGCGCCGTCACGCTCGCCAGCGAACCCGCGAGCGGATCGTAGTTCACGTCGATGATCCGCCGCGCAAAGATCAACGCGCCCATGAAAAAGCCAACCAGGGACAAGAGACAACCCACCAGCCCGATAATCTTGATGGGGGCTGTCGAAATGCTCGATATGATGTCGAAGTTCAGCCGCAACAACGAAAAAAGCCCGTACTTGCTCGTGCCGCGGGCGCGTTCGCGGTGTTCGACCTTGACCTCCGCCATGCGCACGCCGAGCCAGAGCATTTCGGCGGGCAGGTAACGCGCGTGATGCGTGAAATCAGACATCCGGTCGACCACATCCCGCCGGAAAGCCTTCAGCCCGCAACCCAAGTCCCGGATCTTCGAACCCATCAGGAACGAGATGGTCCGGTTCAGGATGCGCGAGGGGAGACGTCGCGCCAGGGCGTCCTGACGCTGCTCGCGCCAGCCCTGCGCCACGTCATAGCCCTCCTCGAGCTTCTCGATGAGCTTTGCCATCTCTTCCGGCGGATTCTGCAGGTCCGCGTCCAGTTGCACGACAAAACGGCCCCGAACATGCGCAAAACCCGCGTAGAGCGCGGGCGTCTGGCCGAAATTGCGCGCAAGCCGCACGATGCGCAGGCGCGGGTCCCGTTCGTGCAGGGCGCGCAGCACGTCAAGGCCCCCGTCGGTGCTGCCATCGTCCACGACTATGACCTCGAAAGAACGGGAAAGCCGCTCCAGCGTGCCGACAATGCGTTCGTACAGTTCGGTCAGGTTGGGCGCCTCGTTGTATACGGGCACCACTACGGATATGTCGATCTGGTCGTTCATTGCGCTTCTTCCCCGGCCTCAGGAAGCATGAACACAGTATAAGCCAAGCGCGCCCGCCCTTTCACGTGTTCGGAATGGCGCGGCCCGCGCGCCGGTCCTGCCGCTTGCGGGCTTGTCCGATTCGCAGGGTCCGATTCGCGGGGTTGTCCGCCGCCGGAATGGTGGGCTATGCTGCATTCGCGAAATGCTTTCTTTCGCGAAGAGCGCCGCGGATGATTCCATTGAATACAACGTGTATCGCCTGTTGTAGCCGCCGCCTGACCTGCTTCGGCGCGCGGCGCGGCTACAAGTATCATCGCTGCCCGGATTGCGGCACCCTTCAACTCGCGCCGCTTCCCGAACCCGGCGCGTTACGGCGCGCCTACGCGGAGGAGTACGCGCGGGCCGACCACTGGCAGATGGGGGCGAATCGGCGCAACGAAGCCGTGCGCGGACAGTCTCAAGCGGTCGTCGACGCGTTGCTGGCCCACAACGTTCGCGGCA
>JAGMZX010000137.1:10423-14086 GCA_018005585.1 Candidatus Hydrogenedentota bacterium
CGCGCCTACGCGGAGGAGTACGCGCGGGCCGACCACTGGCAGATGGGGGCGAATCGGCGCAACGAAGCCGTGCGCGGACAGTCTCAAGCGGTCGTCGACGCGTTGCTGGCCCACAACGTTCGCGGCAAGGTGCTGGACGTCGGGGCGGGCTGGGGAACGGTGCTTGACCAGATGCGCGAACGCGGCATTGATTGCGAAGGCGTTGAGCCTTCCCGCGAAATGCGGGCGTACTGCGTCTCGCAGGGGCATCTCGTCCACGAATGCGAGTTGGAAAACCTCGAAGCGCGCCAACGGTACGCCGCCCTCACCTTTTCTTCCGTCTTCGAACATCTGGTGGCGCACGATGCGTGTCTGCAAGCCGCACGGACGCTGCTTCGGCCCGGCGGGCTGCTAATCAGCCTGCAACCCACGGCGCTGTTTCCCACGTTCGCAGCGACAGTCGTGCGTCTGGGCATCCGGCGCCTGCCTTTGCCGCAATTGCATCATGTCCTGTGTCCGCCATGGCACACGGTCCTGTTCTCGATTAGCGGCATGCGCGCGCTGCTGGCCCGCCACGGGTTTACGCTGCTTTCGGTGAGCATCGCGCCCCAACAACGCGACACCGGCTGGACGCGTCTCGCGCAGGCGGCACTGGAACGCGTCAACCGGGCCGGATGGCGCATGGCGGGAACGCGCTGGCCGCTTGCCGTCGGCCATATCTTTGTCTTCAAGAAAAACGGAACCGCCCCGGCGGAGACCGCAGGGCAAGGTCAGGAAGGTGCGTGAAATGATTTTCGATGCTGATGGACGTCCGATGGTCTCTGTGCACACCTGCTGGAACGATGCGGAAGCGGAAATCGTGATCGGCCTTCTCCGCGCCCACGAAATTGAAGCCCGCGCCAACTCAGAAATCCCCCACACCATATTGCCGTTGACAACAGACGGTCTCGGCGAGATACACGTGCTGGTCCGGGAGGAAGACGCCGCTATTGCGCGCGAAGTGCTGCAGCGCCAAGCAGAAACGGAACCGCCAGACCTCGCCTCGTCCGAAGAGGCATGAACGGTGCGTAATGCCGCAAGACCGCGCCTGCTCAGGAAGCGCCCATCTTCTTCTTCAATTCGGCTAGCTGCTCCGCCAACAGTGTATTGAGCCCCCGGTCCGGGCCGTCGCTGTACTTGACTTCCGTCGGCGCGCCCTGTTTCGTGCCCATCCGGCGCGCTTCGTAACCGTCCTGCCGGTCACCGCGCGGCCGCCGGTCCCGCCGCGGCGGCGCGGCGCGCCCGCGCCCGCCTTCCCGGCCTTCTCTGGGCCGTTCAGGCCGGCGTTCTTCCCCGCGTTCCTGCTGCGGCTCCCGTTCCCGTCTTCGTCGTGGCGCGGCCTCGCGCTGGGCCGGAGCGCCTTCCTGCGCAGGGGCGGCCGCCGCTGTTTCAGGCGGCCGGTCCCGCCGCGCTGGCCGCTTGTGCCGCGGCGGCGCGGCCGCGGCCCGAATCGACAACGAAATGCGCGGCTGGTCGCGGTCAACCTTGATGACTTTCACCCGCACGATGTCGCCGACCTTCACTACCTGCCGCGGGTCGCGGACAAAGCGGTTGGCCAACTCGGACAGGTGCACCAGCCCGTCCTGCTGAATGCCGATGTCGACGAACGCGCCGAAATCGGTCACGTTCGTTACAATCCCCTCAGCCTCCATTCCCTCCTGCAAATCCTCGACGGAATAGACGTTCTCGATGAAGTGCGGCGGACGGAACCGGCGGCGCGGGTCGCGCCCCGGCCGCATCAGCGCGACCCGGATATCGGCCAGAGCTATCGGTCCGACCACGTCTACGGAGAAAGGCGCGAGGTCCAGCGTCTCCAGAACTTCCCGATTTCCAATGAGCGCGGCCACCTCCACGCCAAGGCTCTGCGCAATTTTTTCGACAACCGGATAGGCCTCGGGATGAATGGCGGTCGCATCCAGCGGCTGCTCGCCGTCGCGGATGCGCAAGAACCCCGCGCACTGCTCGAAGGTCTTCGGGCCGATACCATCGACTTCCAGCAACTGCGTCCGGTTCTTGAATCCGCCGATCTTTTCACGGTGCGCCACAATATTCTGCGCGGTGCCCATCTGTATGCCGCTGACGTAGCGCAATTCGTGAACCGACGCCGTGTTGACGTTTGCGCCGACGCGGTTCACGCACGACACGAGCGTCCGCGACAAGCCATCGCGCAGCCGCCGTTGCGAAATCTCATGCTGGTACTGGCCCACGCCGATATTGCGCGGCTCGATCTTCACCAGTTCGCTCAACGGGTCCTGGAGCCGCCGCGCCACGGAAACCGCGGCCCTGCCGGCTGTCTCCAGTTGCGGGAATTCCTCCCGCGCCAGCTTCGACGCGGCATAGACTGCGGCGCCCGATTCGCTCACGTACACCGCGAACGCCCGCCGCTGCCGGTCCCGCTTGAGCAAGCCGTCCACAAACCGCATCGTATCGCGTGCCGCGGGCGCGTTGCCCACGGCCACCGCGCGAATGCCATATTTCTCCATCATGGCAAGCAACGCGTCTGCCGCGGCGTCCGGCTCGGCCTGAAGATGCAGGACCGCCTGTTCCTGAAATGCACCGGCTTCATCGACGGCCACGGCCACGACAGCGCCTTGCGCATCCGGCTCGATGCCGATCACGGGAATCGGCCCCGCGGGCGGCGCAAGCAGCAGGTTCCGCGCATTCTCCTGAAATACGCGCAGGGTGTCTTCTTCCGCCTGCTCGCGCGACCACTCCAGGATTTCCTTCTCCAACTCGGGGCGCAGATAACGGCGGTAAGCGTCTTCCGTGGCGCTGCGGATGTGCTCCTCGAAAGGCGTGCCCGTGATTTTGAGGAATCGTCCCAGCAGCGCTTCGAGCAGTCTTTCGTCGTCCACCGCCAGGTCGAGACGCAGATAACCCAGCTTCACGCCGCGAAAGGCCGCCAGCAGCCGGTGCGACGGAATGCTCATCAGTGGTTCCGAGAAATGGTAGAACGCTTCGAATTTCGTCTTCTGCCCGGCTGCGTTCTTCGTCGCCGCGGTCGTCATTTTCCCTTCGCGGAGCATATAGTCGCGCACGAAAACGCGCGTCTCCGCGTCCTGGGCGATCTTTTCCGTCAGGATGGCGCGCGCGCCGTCCAAGGCCTCTTCAGCCGAACTGATGGACTTCGACGGGTCGATGAACTGGCTCGCGAAGGATTCGACGCTCTGCATGCCGAGTTCCTGCGCCCAGACATAATCAGCAAGAGGGCCCAGCCGCTGTTCGATGGCCACGCTGGCACGTGTCCTGCGCCGTCTGCGGTACGGCAGGTACAGGTCTTCCAGCACCCGGGCGCTGTGACACGCCATGATACGTTCGCGCAGGTCATCCGTTACGGGCTGCAGCTTCTCGATGTTCTGCAGGATGGCGTTGCGGCGGTTCATCAGCGCCGTGTATTCCACGTTGCGCTCTTCGATCCGCGACAGCGCGTGCTCATCCAGGTTGCCCGTAACGTCTTTGCGGTAGTGCGCGACAAACGGCACCGTGGCCCCGCGATCCAGCAACTGAACCGCCGCCGCAATCTGTTCCGGGCGCGCGCCCACTTCCTCTGCGATTAGTTCAACAAACTTCTGCTCGATCATTGCCTATCCGGTTTCCTGACAACAAACGCCGGGCGGGAGTCTTCTCGCGTTCTTGCGTTCTGAC
>JAGMZX010000137.1:14186-16355 GCA_018005585.1 Candidatus Hydrogenedentota bacterium
CCGACGCCGAGCCGGGAGAAGAGGTCGTCGTAGGCCTTGGCAGGCACTGCGCCATACTGATTCCACCACTCGCGCACGTCATGGTAGGCGTCGCTCCCGTCGTCGACGAAGAGCAGGCAGCCGCCCGCGCGCACCCAGCGGTCCAGCGCTTCGTGATACGCCGCCTTGAGCGGTTTCTGACCCTCGTAGGACATCACGAGAACCTTTATGTTGCGCAAGGCCTCCGGATGCGGCATGTTTTCGAGCTGGACGATTTCGACGGGCAGCCCGTGTTTTACCAGCGGCATGGCCAGCGCGTAGAAGGAGCCGAGATGCGCGTCGCTGGGCTCGGGCAATGCCCGCTGAAACATCATGGTGTCGGATACCACGACGCCGACCCCGCGCGTGCCCGTGTCGTACACGACCTCCGTCTGGCCCATCTCGTTCAGAGCATTGATAGCGATCAGTAACTGCGTTGCGTAATCCGCCGGAATGCCTTCCCGCTCGCCCGATTTCGTGTCGAGGTCCACCTTCGGGTAGGTCCCCTGGAAAATGCGCTCCGGCCATGGCATAACCTCGAAGCGGCTCACTTCCGGCCACATCAACGAAGCGATCAGCGTGCATTCGTAGTTGTACTGGTAGTTCTCCCAGCTGTAGTTCGGGTTGTCCTCGATGGGGTCGGCCAGGAACCAGACCTTGCGTCCGGTGGGCCGCACCATGCCAAGCATCTGTCCGTACTCGAGGTAAGCCGTTTCAAAGGTGCGCTCTTTCGTCTCGCCCCGATAGATGTTGGGGGTTCGCGCCGTGCCCGTCCATACCTGCGCGATATAGCCGTCGATCTCTTCCAGGTCCATCAAGTGCGATTCGGGGCTCACAATCCGCCACTGCGCGTAATTGATCAGACTGTGCGTGGGCACGTGGCATTCGATTTTCGCGCCGGCCGCGGCCGCCTTCATCTTCACGTGGCGAGACACCTCGCGCAACGCCCGGAAATACAGTTCGTATTTCAATTTGCTCGCCCGGTACTGGGCGTCGGGGCTCGCATCCGGCGGCTGCCATGGCTCGCCGTAGAATGCCTGCCACTCGCGCTTGAACGCCTCGCTCCAGCCGGTTTCCGCCCAGTATTCCGGTTCTTCGAAAAACACGGCTTGCGCCCCTGCCGCCACGGCGGGCTCCACGTAGCGTTTGAGGTATTCGACATACGCAACCGTGGGCACGTTGTAGCCGATGGTCGTGCTGTCGCCGTGCATATACAAGCGCCCATCTTTCCGCGTCTGGACCTCGTCCCGCTTGAAGGCGTCTCCCGTGCCGAAATACTCCTCATATCCGCCCCAGGCGATGCCGGTCATCATCCCGGCGGCGTAACCGCGCTCGCGCCAATGCGCGGCCCGCTCCGCAAAGGTGCCGCCAACGCCATAGACCACCGCCATGTCCGAGCCGATGTCCAGTTCGGGCGTATAGCCGGACGATGTTTGAAAACAGGTGTTATCCCGCGCCGGTCCCTGCCCGAAAGCCGGGCCGGAAGCCAGCGCGAGCGCGCCAAGAACCGGCAGGAACACGGATACATGAGGCATGGTCAAACACTCCCTTGCACGCACGGGACTGCGGAAAGCCGCACAAAAATAGCATCGTCTGCCCGATATCATCAACACGCCCAACATCCCGTTGAAGGCTCGTCAAGCGCGTGTTACCATCCCGGCATGCAAGCGCCCCGACTCCAGGTCTCCGGTCGCCTTCGCGACATGATGTCCTACCCCAAGTTTCGCGGCGCCGAGCCGCGCATCCTCTTCCTTGAAAGCGACTACTGGCTGGACACGGCCTGCATCCGCGCCGCCGAGCGGATGGGCTGGCCGCTGCGCCGCACGCCGGTGCGCATGCTCGGCGTCATGCCGCGCGAGCAAGTTCGCGACCTGCTTTACGCGATGGGCGAGTTTCGGCCGGACTTCGTATTCGGCATCAACCTCAGCGCGATGGACGAGGCGGGTCTGTTTGCCGGGCTCTTCGAGGACCTGCGCCTGCCCGCCGCAACGTGGTTTGTCGACGACCCGCGCACTATTCTCATAGACCGCACCTGCTACGGCGGCGCGTGCGCCGCGGCATTCACCTGGGACTCCGCCTATGAGGAAAGCCTGAGAAGCGCTGGGTTCGCGCTGGCCGCAACCGTGCCGCTGGGGGCGGACGCGACCCTCT